>JAUCQE010000095.1 GCA_030372865.1 Pyrinomonadaceae bacterium | reverse complement strand
TTCGGAACTCGTCGGCAGCGTCAGATGTGTATAAGAGACAGCGGTCGGGGTCGGTCTGAGCCCCTTTCTGTATCGCGTACTCGGAGCTGCCGTTGGCAAAGATATCCGAATAATGTTTGAGATTGTCTTCGAACGCCCGTGCTCGCACAGGGTCGAGGACGAGCCTGTTCGTTGCAGCGTCATAAGTATTCGTGCGGACGAGGTCTTTCAGTCTTTGCTCGAGTGCGGCCCGCTCCGGGCTCGGTATCGCCGAACCGTCTTTTCCGTAACGGCCGCCCGACCATTCATTAAGGATGAACAGCGACTCGCGGCGAAGGTAATCCGCCGTCCAGTCCGGTGCGACGTAAGAACCGTGGCCCCAGATCGAGCCGACCTGCATTCCGCCCATTGCCTGCCAAACATTCTGGCCGTCCGAAACTCCGCCGGTCGCCACGACCACGGTCCCGTCGGTCGTCACGACCTGATCGGGGATCGGCGGCACCTGGCGGAATATCTCCGCTCCTACCCACCCCAGTATCGCGAATGAGAAAACGAACACCGCGATAAGCAAGATCCAAAGCTTTTTCATTTGTATGTTCTCCGTTAACTTTTGTTAGAAACAGAATGCGTCGGTAAGTAAAGCGGGCACTGTAGAACCGTAGTAATCGCACGACCCGCAGCCCAAAGTCCGTAACCCGGCATACATTATCCGCAGGCTCGGACGCATCACCGTTTCTGTTAAAGATCTTTCTAGGGGCCGCTCAGGAAGTATAGCTCGGATTTCCCGTTTTGAAGCTTGCGGACCGGCTGGCACCGATTGGACATGTGATCGGATCGCCCTGTACGGCCCCTATGTGTTCGAGAATATTAGGTTCGCGAATACGGAAATATGACCGAGGTCATAATTTGCGGGCTTTTTATTACCGATTCCTAATGTGGCAAAATAGCGGTATGCAGTTCTCTTTTGATCAGCGTCTCGCGGAGATCGCCGAGAAGGTCGACAGCGGTGAAAGACTGTCTTTCGCCGATGGTATGGCTCTGTTCGGGTCGAACGACCTGAACGCCGTTGGCAAGCTTGCCGACACCGTTCGCAGGCGCAAACACGGCCTGACGACGTATTACAACGTCAATCGCCATTTTAATCACACTAATATTTGCGTCGCGGACTGCAAGTTCTGCGGTTTCTACCGCCGTGCCCGGCAGGAAGACGCCTACACGCACTCAATCGAAGAAGGCATCGAGATCGCCCGTGCTGCCGTCGCCGAAGGAGCGACCGAACTTCACATCGTCGGCGGGCTTAATTCCAAACTTCCCTTTGAGTACTACACCGACCTTTTCTCGTCGCTCAAGCGAGAGTTCCCGAAGCTTCATCTAAAAGCGCTCACCATGGTCGAACTCGACTTCTTCGCACGCTTCTACAAGATGTCTGACGAAGAGGTGATCGAACGCCTGAAAGCAGCCGGAATGGATTCCTGCCCCGGCGGCGGAGCCGAGATCTTTGCGGAACCGACGCGCTCACGCATTTGCGACCACAAATGCGACGGCGACCGCTGGCTCGAGCTTGCCGGTAAAGTGCACGCCGCGGGCTTAAAGACCAACGCCACGATGCTCTACGGCCACATCGAGACCATCGAAGACCGCATCGACCACCTTGTAAGGCTAAGAGAACAGCAGGACCGCTCCGGCGGTTTCCAGTGCTTCATCCCGCTCGCCTTCTACCCGAACGGCACCGCGCTCTCGTCGCTTCCCGGCCCGGACGCGATCGACAACCTAAAGACCATCGCCGTCTCACGCCTGATGCTCGATAACTTTGACCACATCAAGGCCTACTGGGTAATGCTCGGCAAAGCCACCGCCCAGACCGCCCTCCACTTCGGGGCCAACGACCTCGACGGCACCATCACCGACGGCGGCGAACTAACCCACGCCTACGCCGCCGAAGGCGAAGTAAAAATGACCAAAGCCGAGATCATAACCATGATCCAAAACGCCGGCTTCGAAGCCGTAGAACGCGACACCATCTACAACCGCGTCGAACGAATTGCCGCCTGAAATAATGTCGATTGAGGTACTTTCAGCTGAAGAGAAAGAGGTGGTTCGGCGAGCGATAGCCGCGATGCCCGCGGTCCTTACGTTCGAATTCGAAGCTCGAATGGGCATCGGTGAGGAATCGGCTAATGTTCTCTTAGGCGAATGGCCAAATGTTGATGACTCCGATGAT
>JAUCQE010000094.1 GCA_030372865.1 Pyrinomonadaceae bacterium | reverse complement strand
GGGCTCGGAGATGTGTATAAGAGACAGCGAGGGTATGACGGAGCCGTACCTCGCGGATAATCAGAATCCGGAGACGATGCCGGTTGTGGTCCTGGTAAATCGCAATTCCGCCTCCGCCTCGGAAATTCTCGCAGGTGCACTGCAGGATCATGATCGTGCTCTCATCGTAGGTGAAACGACCTTCGGCAAGGGGCTAGTCCAGAATCCGTTCGTACTCGATTACGGCTCAATGCTGTTGTTGACCATTGCAAAGTATGAAACGCCGGCAGGCAGGCTCATTCAGCGCGATTATTCAGACGGAAATCTTTATAACTACTACACAAAGGGCGGTGTTGGAAGTGATGGAAACAGCACCGGCCCCGCAGCTCCTCAGGGGCCCGAAAGCCGTACCGACTCGGGACGGGTCGTTTACAGTGGCGGCGGCATCAACCCCGACGTCGAAGTCAAGGCCGATACTATCCCGATCGAGCAGGCTAGGTTCCAGCAGAAGCTCAACAACCCGATATTCGCGTTTGCTCTTGATGCGGCCTCCGGAAAAGTGCAGGGGCTCGAAACGTTAAGGGTCGACGCTCCGATCAATTTCTCGCATACCTTGGGGAACAATGATTTTGCGATCAGCGAGCAGGTCTACAAAAAGTTCAAGGCCTTTGCGGTCGAGAAGTACAAGTATACTCCGGCACAGATCGACAGCGAACGGACGTTTGTCGAGCGTGCCCTGCGGTCCGAGCTTGTTACAGCTGCCTACGGCACCACGACCTCGTTCCAGGTTTTCAACGAATACGATAACCAACTTATGAAGGCGATCGAACTCCTCCCAAAGGCAAAGGAGCTGGCACTTGCGGGGGCCAAAGCCCGCCAGGACTCAGCGTCGTCTAAAACCGCGACCAACCGATAGTGGAATTCAGACAAGTAAAAAAGGGCGTCCGAAAACGGACGCCCTTTTTATTGCAGAATGGAACTTAACCAATTAGCCAACTGACCATGTAGTAGATGCCGACACCGATTCCGGCTAATCCCAAAACAAGCAACACGGCGATCAAACCAACGATCAACTTAAACTTCTTGTACCGCTTTTCGTCAGGCGGCGAAAGCTGATTCTGAGGAAAATATGGTGGCGGTCGGTTCATAGCCCTATCTTGGCAGAGGTTGCTCGAGGTTTGCAAGCCCGTACGCGAGCACCGCCATTACAGAACCAAGCTCTTTGAGCTCTTTTGGATCGACCTTATCGAGCGTGTCCGCCGCCGTGTGGTGATAATTAAAATACGTCCGCATATCGAACCAAGGAGCAAACGAGGGAACGCCTCGCTGTGTCAACGGGCCGATATCTGCACCAACGTCGCCCTCAATCCTAAATAGTCCGGCTCCCTGGAATCGCAAGACTTCGCGGATCGGTGCGAAGAATGGCTCGGCTTCGGGCTTGCCTGCGAAAAGAATTCCTAAAGGGTGCGAGGCGCCGAGATCGCTTTCGATCGCGGCAAAGTGTTTTCCAATATCGTCCGCTTGCTCTTTCGCATACTCGGTTCCGCCGACCAAACCATTCTCTTCATTCATGTACGCTATCATTCTGATCGTCCGTTTCGGCTGAAGTTTTAGCTGTTTCAGAAGATGCGCGACCTGCATCGAAACCGCGATACCGGTTGCGTCGTCGAGTGCACCTGTACCAAGGTCCCATGAATCTAAATGCCCCGAAACGATCACTACTTCATCCGGTTTTTCCGAGCCCTTCAGATCAGCGATAACGTTGTAGCTGATCGCATCAGGAAGCGACTTCGGCGTCAGCGTCAGGCGGATTTTCGTCCGCCCCATCTTTGCAAGATACGCCATCAGTTCAGCGTCCTCCGCCGAGACTGAAGCAGCCGGAATTTTCTTGCCATCCGCTTCATAACGGACACCGCCCGTGTGTACCGAACGATTCTGGGAGCCGCCAGCCGAACGAACCAAAACGGCGATGGCGCCACGCCGGGCCGCCGCTGCCGCGCCACGGCTTCGGTACTGGACCGCTTCGCCGTAAGCTTCGAGCCCAAACCCGCTCTCCTGCATTGCCCGGTCGAAGGGATAATTAAACACAACGACCTTTCCTTCGATCGCCAAGTTAGGTAACGCGTCCAACTCAGCAAAGCTTTGAACTACCACGAGTTCCGCTTCCACGCCATTTTCCGGCGTCGCCACGCTTCCTCCGAGTGCTGCGAGCACGATCTTTTGGGTTGTGCCCGGGGCCATTCCCGGAAACGAGGTCAAAAACCCTGTCTCCGCGCCACGGACCCAATGAGGAACGCGTAGCTCCTGTAGCCTCACTTCAAGGCCAAGTTTTCTCATTTCATCGGCAACGTACTTGACCGCCTGGTCAGCCTGAGAAGAACCGGACAGCCGAGGACCGATATTGTTGGTCAGATACGCAGTTCGCGAGTAGGCGTAATCCGACTTTAATGCAGCCTCTTGGATCTGCTTCAACTCAGATAAAGTCTTATCCGAGTAAAGTTGCGGCGTGGGTCTCGGTGACTGTGCAAACGAACCGAAGGCGATCAAAAGGATGAAAGGGGCAATTCGGAGCGATTTCATTCTGCCATCTTATACCATCCATTTTCTCCGCCCAACTTGTGTGCGATAATGGCGCTGCTCTACAACTAATACTTTGCCTGACATGAAAAGTTATGAAACGCCTAGCGATAACGATCCTTTTTCTCTTTGCGTATACAACCTTTGCTTCAGCCCAACCAACATTTGATTTCAACGCGCTGCTTAGTACGAAGCGCGTCAGCGATCCGCAGCTTTCGCCGGACGGTAAGAAGGTTCTTTACACCGTCGGCGTTGTCGACCGCGTCGCGAACCGCGTCGTCAATCACATTTTTCGCGTTGACATTGACGGTTCGGACAGGAAACAGCTAACGTCCGGCGACCGGTCACATAGCTCTCCGCGATGGTCGCCCGACGGTGACCGCATTGCATTTGTTACCGGTGGCCAGATCTGGGTAATGGAAGATGACGGTGATGATAAAGAGCAGATAACTGACATTGCGACCGGAGCCTCCGGACCTGTTTGGTCTCCGGACGGCAAACTTATCGCATTTGTATCGGACGTCTATCCAGAGTGCACGACCATGGAGTGCAATAAGACGGAAGAAGAAAAAGCGACTAGCTCCAAGGTCCAGGCAAAAATCACGGATCGTCTCCTTTATCGGCATTGGGTAGAGTGGCGGGATCGCAAGCGAACCCATGTTCTCGTCGTTTCTAGCGAGGGCGGGGCGGTTCGTGACCTTACGCCCGGCGATTTTGACGCTCCGCCTTACGGAGCGGCGTCCGGCGTCGATTACGCCTTTTCTCCTGATTCGAAAGAACTTGCTTATTTGCGAAACCCGGACCGAGTCGAGGCGACGTCAACAAATAGCGACATTTACCTTTTGCCTCTCACCGGCGGAACCGCCCGAAATATCACGGCCTCTAATCGGGGCTATGATAATTCGCCGGTTTATTCGAGCGACGGCAGGTACCTGCTTTACCGATCCCAGGCAACGCCGGCCTTCGAAGCAGATCGTTGGCGGATAATGCGATACGACCGTAAGACCGGCCAGACCGTCGAGTTGACCCGCGGTTTCGACCTTCAAGCCGACGACATCGTCATCTCGCCGGATAACAAGACGGTGTTCTTCACGGCCAACGAACGCGGAAGATCATCTGTGTTTTCCGTACCGATGGAACCGGATTTTCGTCAGCGAATTGCGACGCATGTTCGCAAAGTCGGCGGGATCTTCAGTAATTTCGCAACAGTTTCCGGTTTAAGTATCGCCCAGGACGGCGAGCACGTCCTTTTTGCTGCGAATTCGATGTCGCGTGCACCCGAGATTTTCTCGGGGCGACTCGATAAGGATGAAGTCCGCGAGCTAAGTAAGGCGAATACCCCGCTTAGACTGACGCAACCCGAAGATATCGAATGGCGTGGTGCGATGAATACCAATATTCACGGATTTGTCGTGAAGCCGGCGGATTTCGATCCGAAAAAACGTTACCCGTTGTTAGTCCTCATTCACGGTGGGCCGCAAGGCGCTTGGAATGACAGTTGGAGCACGCGTTGGAATCCACAGCTTTGGGCCAATCAAGGATACGTGGTCTTCCTCCCAAACCCGAGAGGCTCGACAGGTTACGGGCAGAAGTTCGTAGATGATATCTCGGGCGATTGGGGCGGAAAGGTGTTCGTAGACCTAAAGAATGGTGTCGCCGAAATGATCAAGCGACCGTACGTCGATCCGACAAGGATCGGCGCGGCCGGCGCAAGCTACGGCGGTTATATGGTAGATTGGATCCTTGGCCACAATAGCGACCCGCGATTTCGTTTCAAGGCGTTGCACTCCCACGCCGGCGTCTTCAATCTGGAAAGCATGGCGATGTCCACCGAGGAACTGTGGTTCACGAATTGGGAGTTCAAGGGAATGCCATGGGAAAACCCGGCAATGTACAACCGCTGGTCACCACATAAGTTCGTACAACGGTTCAATACCCCGACCCTCGTCACGGCCGGCGAGCTCGATTACCGGGTCCCGGTCGATCAAAGCTACCAGCTCTTTACTGCCTTGCAGCTTAGAAATGTCGATTCCCGAATGGTCATTTTCCCCGACGAAGGCCACTGGATCCTAAAGCCTCAAAACTCAGAGCTTTGGCACAAGGAAGTATTCGCTTGGTTTAAGAAACATCTGAATCCGTAAGTTCATCATCCTATTTGTTATGGTTAGAACTGGTTATCAACGCGCCGCTGTCTTTCTAGCGGCGCTACTTTTTGTCACCATGTCGGCGGCGCCTCAGAACGTTCGTCCCGATCTCAATCGTAAGCGAACGTTCGACGTGGAGCATTACGTTCTTCGCACGTCCTTCGATCCTGCGAAGCGGACGGTTTTTGGCGAAACCTCGATCCGACTGACGCCGTTAGACACCCCGATCGATGTCGTTGAACTGGATGCCGAGGCGTTGAGGGTTGAATCGGTAGTTCTCGAGTCCTCAAACAGCGTACTCGCATTTAAGAATGGCTCAGGAAAGCTCGTTATCAATCTAGACCGCACGTACCGGGCTGGTGAATTAGTAACGATCCGTGTAAAGCACTCGGCAACCCCGAACAAAGGGGTTTACTTTGTTGAAGAAAAACGGCAAGATGGCAGACTCGTTCACCCTGCCCAGATCTGGACACAAGGCGAACCGGACGAAGCGAGGCACTGGTTCCCGCTTTTCGATTTCCCAAGCGACAAGGCTACAACGGAGCAATTCATACGCGTTGCGTCGAACCAAACTGTCATCAGCAACGGCGAACTCGTATCCAAAATCGACAACAAAGACGGTACGACGACCTTTCATTACTCGATGACGGTGCCGCATTCCGCCTACCTTATCTCTTTTGTCGTCGGCGATTACGTAAAGGTCGAAGACAAATACCGAAACATCCCGCTCGGATACTATGTTTACCGCGGCCGGGAATCGATCGTTCCGCTGGCGTACGGCAAGACCAAAGAAATGATGCGGATCTTCGAAGAGCTGACAAAGGTCGATTACCCGTACAACAAATACGATCAGACCATAGTTGCAAATTTCACATTCGGAGGAATGGAAAACATAACGGCCACCACTATGGCCGATAGCGAGATCTTTTATGCATCGGTTCCATTTCTACAGGGAGCAGTTGAGGACCTTGTTTCGCACGAACTCGCCCATTCCTGGTTTGGGAACCTAGTCACCTGCAAAAATTGGGCGGAACTTTGGCTGAACGAAGGGTTTGCGACCTTCATGGAGGCCGCCGTTCGTGAAAAGCTCTACGGCCGAAAGGACTATATCCGAAAGATTCTTGTCGACGCCGAGAATTTCATCATTGATGATACGGTCGGCAAAAAGCGTTTCGGACTGTTCAATCAGGAAGCCGGAAACGTTGCAGCATTGTTTGACCGGCCCGCGATCACCTACAACAAGGG
>JAUCQE010000093.1 GCA_030372865.1 Pyrinomonadaceae bacterium | reverse complement strand
CTTGTCGCCGATACAAAAGATTGGCAGAAGTGGATCGCCTTCGCCGCCGGTGTCGCGGTGCTCGCTCTGCCAGAACTGCTCTGGTCGACGACCGGCAGTGCGACGCGCATCTCCGAATTCATCGGCTTGCATTTCGGCTGGGACAGCGGCGAGACGAACATCCTTTGGTTCTGGATAAAGAACACCGGCGTGCTGATCCCGCTGATCGCCGCAGGCATTTACCTGGTCTATCACGGCCGCACGGCTCACGAAGCCGCCGAACCCGAACCGCCGGCAAAGAGCAAGAAACAAATGGCCAAACGAGACACGCCCGCCGCCGAAGCCGCCGGACCGGACGCGACGAAACTGCTGCTTTTCTATATCCCGTTCGTTTTGCTTTTTGTTGTCTCAAACACCGTTAAGCTCGCACCGTGGCAATGGGACAATATCAAGGTGCTCGTTTATTGGTTCGCCGGCTCGCTTCCGTTTGTTGCGTATGCGCTTGCCTGGATCTGGCGGCGTGGAACCGGGCCGCTTGTTGCCGCGGTCGCGTTGATACTCGCGATGACGCTCGCGGGTTCGATCGACGTCTGGCGGACCGTCTCGCGGCAGGTGAATTATAAGGTCTTCAGCCCGGACGCGATGACGGTCGCGAACCGCATCCGCGCGACAACGACGCCCGATTCGCTGTTCGTCAACGCACCGACATATAATTCCGCTGTCGTCCTGACCGGTCGGCCGTCGTACATGCGTTATTCCGGCCACCTCGGCTCGCACGGCATCGAGTACCGTCCGCGCGAGGAAGACGTGAAAACGATATACCGCGGCGGCCCGCAGGCGGACGAGCTCATCAACCGGCTCGGTATTGACTACGTTCTCGTGTCGCCCGAGGAACTAAACGCGCTCCAGCCGAACGAGGCATACTTCGCGAAATTCCCGGTCACGGCCGAGGCGGCGCAATACAAGGTCTATAAGGTCAGGTAACGCGGCAGCAGATCTATATGTCCGACGAGATCCAAGAGCAAACCCCACACACCGGCCGGTTCGACATCGGCTGGCTGGTCAGCTGTATTATGATCACGGCCGCCGCGACCGCGTTGCGGTTCGTCATGCTCGGCCTCAAGCCGCTCCACCACGACGAGGGTGTCAACGGCTGGTTCCTGACAAACCTCTTCCGCGACGGCGAGTACAAATACGACCCGGCAAACTATCACGGCCCGACGCTCTATTACATCTCGCTCGCGTTCACGAAAGTATTCGGGCTTGAGACGCTGCCGATCCGCTGGAGCGTCGCGGTCTGGGGCGTGCTGATCGTCGTCCTCGCGCTCTTCCTGCGGCGTTACATCGGCCGCGTCGGGGCACTCGCGGCCGCCGGTTTCCTAACGCTTTCGCCGGGCATGGTCTATATCTCGCGGTACTTCATCCACGAGATCTTCTTCGTTTTCTTGAGCATTGCGATCGCGGTCGCGATCGTCTTTTTTATCGAAAAGAAGAAAGCTGGGCCGTTCGCCATCGCGTGGATGTCGCTCATTCTGCTCGTCTGTTTCCTGCCCTCGACGATGCACATCTCGGATTCGCTTTCCGGCGGCGACGAGTCGAAATACTGGATCTACGCGGCGGTCTTTTTCGCCGTCGAGGCGGTGCTCGTATTTTTCGTTATCCGCATGCTGCTCGTCTGGGAAAACGGCCGGCCGGTATATTTGCTTCTCGCCGCGGCAAGCACTTCGCTGCTCTTTGCGACAAAGGAAACGGCGTTCATCACGCTCGGCACGATGATGATCGCGGCGGGGCTTGTCTGGTTCTGGCGGCGGACCTATAAGAGCAGGCCCGGCGAGGACGGCGAGATCGAAG
>JAUCQE010000092.1 GCA_030372865.1 Pyrinomonadaceae bacterium | reverse complement strand
GCATACGAGATACACAGCGCTGTCTCGTGGGCTCGGAGATGTGTATAAGAGACAGATGCCCAGGTCGATGAGATCTGCAACGAACACGGTTTTATTCCGTCGCTCGAGGCACCGCGGTTGAGTGCGCCGTTCGTTTACGGAAAGGTGACGGTGAAAGGCGTGCCGCCGGGCGGGAAGGAGCCGCGTGTCTCCGTCACGTATAACCATACCGGGCAGACGCCGAAGCGATTGGTGATCGGCAAGACGGGAAACTATTGCTTCAAGATCAGCAGCGGCATCGGAGGCACTTTGATACTTGATGTTGACGGCGTCGAGCTCGCGCGGAAGCAGGTCGCCAATTTCGGCACCGCGCAGCAGCGGGAAGATTTCGAGATCGACGTTTCGAAGCTCACCACTGCGAGCAAGGCCGGTGTTGTCTCATCGAAATACTATCGCCCGCCTAACGCAAAGACGGCCGATCTTTACACGAAGGCCGCCGATGCTGAAAAGGCAAAAGACCGCGTCGCAGCTCTCGCCGCCCTCAACCAGATCGTCGTTATCGATCCCGCAGACCACGTCGCGTGGGGATTGATCGGCTCGGTCAATCTAGAAGACAAGAAACTCGCCGAAGCCGAGGCTGCGTTTCGCAAGGCGCTTGGATCAAAGGTCGATTACACCCCGGTTTGGGTGAACATGGGCAGGTTGCGGATGGCGCAGAAGCAGTACGAAGCGGCGATCGAGATCTTAAAGCACGCGTCTTCGCTCGAGCCCGAATCCGCCGAGATCTATTTACTCCTCGGCGAGTCGTATCTGCAGACCAAACAGGGAAGCCTCGGTGCCGATGCGTTGAATCAGGCGATCAAGCTTGACCCGCAGGGAATGGCCGAAGCTCATCTGCAGCTTGCCCATCTTTATCAGCTTGCGAAAGCGAACAAGATGGCGGCGGACGAGTATAAGAAATTCCTAGAAAAACGCCCCGATCATCCCGATAAGAAGAAGTACGAGAAGTTCATCAAAGAGAACCAATGATCCGCGCGTCAGCGTCCGGCGACCGCGGCTCCGACCTTTGAAGAAACGTCGTAGACCTTCCTCAGCGGCACGATATTGAACAATTTATAGCTGCCGACCGCCGCGAGCCCGGCCGAGGCCATGCATCCGCATTGCGAGCAATCCGGCGTGCCGCCGAACTGGCACGGCGCGATGCGGGTCTTGAGGTCGGCCGTCAGGTTCAGCGTGGTCTGCGAGAAGATGCATTCGTCGGGCGACGCGGGCGGGTTGCGGTAGCCCTCGGCGACGCTATGCGGAAAGATGAACTTCGGGAAACGCTTCTTCAAAACGAGCAGTTCGTCGATGAGAGCGTTCCTCAGTTCCGGCGACAAGATCTCCTCGTCGTTCGCCCCGATCTGCGGCGTAAAGATGCTCATCCAGATCTGCTT
>JAUCQE010000091.1 GCA_030372865.1 Pyrinomonadaceae bacterium | reverse complement strand
ACCTTTGACGGCGACGGGCGGCGGACCTTCGAGTTCTTCCCAAATTCAAGCGTCGCAATGTCCTCTGCGCTCCAGCCTGATGGAAAGATAGTGGTCGTCGGCGCCAACGACACCAGCATCTACCCGGTCGGCGTCGCCCGCTTCAACCCGAACGGCTCGCTTGATCCTACATTCGGCGACGGCGGCAAAAAGGTCATCACCAACCCGATCAGGACCTCGCTGTTCGAATGGAAAGTAGCCCTGCAGCCCGACGGCAAGATCGTCATCGCGGGATCGTTCCCCACTGTTGACGGTTTCGATTTCTCCATTCTCCGCCTGAATTCCGACGGTTCGATGGACACGACTTTCGATGGCGACGGTGTTTTCAATCTCAACTTTCTCGGCGAGGCCGAGGCGGCATACGATCTCGCGATCCAGCCGGATGGAAAGATCGTGCTCGTCGGCGGAGTATATTTTCAGGGCACGCGTGCGTTCGGCATCGCGAGGTTGCTGCCGAATGGCGGCGTCGACCTTAGTTTTGGCACCGGCAACGGGACGATGATCACAGACATCCGTGACCCGGCCAGCAACGGATTTCTCTTCGCCGAGGCCTTCGCGGTCGGCCTTCAGAGTGACGGAAAGATCATCGTCGCGGGCAGAGGGTTTACGCTGTCGCTGACCAGCTACATCGTCCTCGCGCGTTACACCGCGAATGGTGTTCTCGACACCACGTTCAGCGACGACGGCCTTGTCGTAAGCCAGTACCCGGTCTTTTTCAACCGCAACTATCTGGAACTCCAAAGCGACGGCAAAATAATGCTTGCCGAAAGCGGAAGGATACTTCGTTATAATTCCGACGGCACTCCCGATACCACCTGGAGCGACGACGGCGAGGCGCAGGTCCCAATCATCGGCCATGATATGACATTTCAGCCGGACGGAAAGCTCGTCGTTTCCGGCTACACGTTCGTCGGCAATTCGCAAAAGGCGTTCGCTGCCGCAAGGCTGCTTTCTGACGGCACGCTCGACACATCGTTCGACGGTGACGGCGTCACCGTCACGCCGCTCGCAGGCGACATAAACATCGGCCTCAGCTCGGTGCTCATTCAGCCCGACGAAAAGATCGCCATCTCCGGCACTGCATTGTTCGAGGTGAACGAGTTCACGACCGTCCGCTATAACGCGAACGGAACGCCTGACCTGGGCTTCAGCGGCGATTCCATCGCGTCCGTCAATGTCGGCAACGCGGTCGCCGAGATCGACCAGGTCATAAGGTCCGGCGACAAGGTGCTCACCGTCGGCGGCACGCTGCTGCAATCGCAGTCGGGCCTCGCGCTCACACGCATCAATCCGAACGGCTCGTTCGACACCGCGTTCAGCGGCGACGGCAAGGACGTTTTCTTTCCGCTCTCCGGCAGCTTCTTTGGCCGGGCGGGAGTTTCGCTGCCGGACGGCGACACGATACTCGCGATCGAGTATTTGCTGGATGCAGACCGGGTCTGCGGACTGAGGAAGATCGATGAGTTCGGCAATTTCGTGAATGGATACGGCTTCATTCCTGCTCCCAAGGGCGACGAATCCTGCCGTGCGATGGCCCTGCAATTCGACGACAAACCGGTCGTCGCCGGACGCGCCTTCAACAACAGCAGCAACGACTTCGCCGTTTCGCGCTACGATGCGACCGGCCTGCTTGATGTGGCATGGGGCACGGGCGGCAAGACTTTCACCAGCATTGCCGGCGGCACCAGCGACGATCGGGCAAATGCCATTGCACGCCAGGCGGACGGCAAGATGATCGCCGCCGGCAGCTCGAGCGACGGCACGAATACCGATTTCGCACTCGTCCGCTATGACGGCAACGGCATGCCCGACGCGACGTTCGGCACGAACGGCGTCGTGACGACGAATTTCAACGGCACCAGCGAAGACGTTATCTACTCGGTCGCCGTCCAGGCCGACGGCAAGATCGTGGCGGCGGGCTACAGTTCCGAAGGCGGCGTCGACCGCTTCGCACTCGCTCGCTACAACGCCGACGGCTCACCCGACACCACGTTCGACGGCGACGGACGGCTGACCACCGCTATCGGCGCCGACGCACGCGCTCGATCTATCGTCATTCAGCCAAGCGGCCGGATCATCGCCGTCGGCGGCACGATCGACTCTAACGGCGCAGGCGATTTCGCTTCCGTCCGCTATGACGCAGACGGCTCGCTCGACGACAGCCTTTGGGGAACAGGCGGTATTTCGGTCACCGACGTCGGCTCCGATATCGAGACCGCCACAACCGTGATGCTCGACGCGAATGGCAACGCCGTCGTCGCGGGGAACTCCGGTGCCAGAAGCGGCGTCGTCCGCTACATCGCCGCACTAGCCCCGACCGCCGCCGGCGTCTCGGTGTCAGGCCGCGTTGCCACCGCCGACGGCTACGGCATCCCGCGTGTAACGGTCACCGTCACCGACATCTCGGGCCGGACTCGGACCGCCCCGACTAACCCCTTCGGCTACTTCCGCATCGACGACATTCCTGCCGGCCAGACCGTCGTGCTCACCGCCGCCGGAAAACGCCAAGCCTTCGAGCCCGTCCTCCTCGACCTCCGCGAAGACGTCACCGGCCTCGAACTAACGCCGGCATCGAAGCCGGGCAAGTAAGCCCGCGGAGCGCGTTGAATGTAAAAAGCGGAGTGCGGCCTTCCACCTGCACTCCGCTTTCCTTTTTGAAGCCTTGTTTCTAACCCTTTTGCAGTTCCTTTCCGTAGTCGCAATCGAGATCGACATCAAACTCGCCTGCAAGGTATTCGCATACGGAAATTAGCCGCTTGCCGTCCTTGAACTTAGTGAGGTGGCCGTAAAAGACCATTTGGTATTCGCCCGCGTCGAAAACTTCCAGCACGATCAACGGCTCATGTCTGCTCAGCGAGAATTCAGGATCGCGAACAAGGCCTAGCGGCGTGGTCAGGCGGCTCCTGACCTCAAAGAGCAATTTGGTCCATGGCGATCTCGGTGCCGGCAGATCTTTGCTGCCGGCGACCGCCTTTGTGCCGTCGGTTTCGAAGAAATAAGCGCTGTATCTCCCTTCGCTCGAACGGACGCCAAGGGTCTTAGCGTCACCGGTCCCGCCAAATTTCGTCCAGATACGAAACTCAAGATCGTCCTTGCGACGAGGCCCGTTTATTGGATCCAAGCGGATTCCTTGGGAAATTTCAGCGACGTCCGGTATAACTCTCTTCTTGACCAGGTCGTACGTGTCTTCAAGGATCATCGCCCCGCCGCTCGGCCCATCTGCCTGCGGCTGTATCACAATACTCACATTCTCACTGCCACCGTGATCGCCCAACGAACAACCCGCGAACAGCAACGCAAAACACACAAGCGTCGATCGAATTACCGCGCCCCTAAATCGATCAGATAACTTCATCACTCGCAAGGTCATAGGGTTGAGACACCGCCGCGACCGAACAACCGGGTTTCGTCGCCAAAATAACATATCTCTATTTGCGGCCACTCGCGGCTATTCGGCCTATCTTAGCCCAATTCGACGGCGAGCCGGCATAAAATAATTCATAGCTTCCATTCCTCGCTTCAACTCAGGATACTCGTCGCTCCGGACGCTCGCTTCGATTCAGCATACCCGTTGCTCCCCTCGCTCGCCTCGATTCAGCATATCTGTCGCTCCGCCCGCTCGCTTCAATTCAGCATACGTATCGCTCCCCTTGCTCGCATCTCGATTCGGCGCGCTTGTTACTTCCCGTGGTCGACTCGGTACACCGCCCTCCTCGCTCCATGCGCTCGCGGTATTGCACCGCCGCCAACGAGCCCGTGCAGCGGGCGGCATATTTGTAGCCACGGGTGGAGGCTTTGCGGAACCCGTGGTAAGCGTGCCCCCTAAC
>JAUCQE010000090.1 GCA_030372865.1 Pyrinomonadaceae bacterium | reverse complement strand
AGCGTCAGATGTGTATAAGAGACAGGTTGAAATATCATATGAATGCCTGTTCATATGTGCAAATTCGAGGCTATGCCGAAAATAATATCGCCCATGGCAACAATTTCACCCGCACAAACTTCCGTAGGCAGTGGCATGCTCACCATCACGCTAGCCGGAAATCCGAACGCCGGGAAAACGACGCTCTTCAACGCCCTGACGGGTATGCGGCAGAAGGTCGCGAACTATCCGGGCGTGACGGTGGAGCGAAAGGAGGGCGCCTGGCACGTCGGCGGCGAGGCGGTGCGATTGATCGATTTGCCCGGGCTCTACAGTCTCAATGCGAATTCGATCGACGAGGAAATCGCCCGTGGCGCGTTGACCGGCAAGATATCCGGCTTGAACGCGCCCGACTGCATCATCGCCGTCGTCGACGCGACGAATCTGGACAGAAATCTATATCTATTCACGCAGCTTCTTGAGTACCGGATCCCGATCGTCGTCGCACTCACCATGATCGACGAAGCCGAATCTCGGAAAACAGAAATCGACGCCGCGAAGCTATCTTCACATCTGAAGGTGCCGGTCGTCCCCGTCGTCGCGGGTAAGCGGCGCGGGCTCGACGAACTGACGAGGGCGATCGACGAGGCTATCCGAAATGAGGCACCTGCGCCGGCGGATTTTCCGTTCTTCGATCGCAACGGTGAAGCCCAGTCGGAAAACGGCAACGCCTCGATCCTTGCGCGGTACAGTTGGATCTCCGACGCCGTGCAGGAGTCGGTCAAAGAGCGCGATTCCGGCGGGCGTGCGTTCAGCGAAAAGCTCGACGCCGTATTGACGCATAAATTTTTCGGGCTTCTGATCCTCATCGGAATCCTGTTGTTCGTTTTCCAAACGATCTTTTCGTGGGCGCAACTGCCGATGGACCTGCTCGATTCGGTCTTCGGCTCCCTGCAGGATGCGGCCCGGAACTCGCTTCCGCCCGGAGTACTGAACGATCTGATCGCCAACGGCGTCATCGCCGGGGTCGGCGGCGTGATGATCTTCCTCCCGCAGATCGTTTTGCTGTTTTTCTTCATCTCGATCCTCGAGGACACGGGGTACATGGCGCGGGCGGCTTTCCTGCTCGATAAATTGATGAGCAAAGCCGGATTGCACGGCAAAGCCTTCGTGCCCCTGATGAGCAGTTTCGCGTGCGCGATCCCGGGGGTGATGGCGACCCGCACGATCGAAAACCCGAAAGACCGTCTGGCGACGATCATGATCGCGCCGTTCATGAGTTGCTCGGCGAGGCTCCCAGTCTACACGATGATGGTCGGGGCTTTTTTCACCGGGCAGTACGTGTTCGGGTTCGTGTCGGTCGGGGCGGTACTGATCTTGTCGATGTATATCCTGGGCGTGGTCACGGCCATCATCGTCGCTTTCATTTTGAAGCGTACGATCCTGAAAGCCCCGCCGCCGCCGCTGTTGATGGAGTTGCCGCCCTACCGGATGCCAAACTTCAAGGTCGTCTTCCTGAACGTCTACCAGCGCGCCGGGATGTTCGTCAAACGCGCCGGAACGGTGATCCTGGCGATCTCGATCATCCTCTGGGCTCTGGCGAATTTCCCGCGTCCGCCGAAAGGCGACGCGGCCGCGACGGTCGCGACCGAAACGCAAGTTGAAAGAGCGAACGAGTCGGAGGAAGAACAACAAAAGCAAATCGAAACCGCCGCCGCTGCCGAGCAGCTTCGTTACAGTCTCGCGGGGCGGATGGGCAAAACCATCGAGCCGGTGATCGCGCCGCTCGGGTACGACTGGAAGATCGGCATCGGGTTGATCTCGAGTTTCGCCGCGCGGGAGACTTTCGTTTCGACGATGAGTATTTTGTACAACGTCGGCAAGGACGAGGATGCGACCTCGGCATCGTTGCTTCAAGCGATGCGCGACGCAAAAAGGGACGACGGTTCCCCCGTGTGGACCCCGCTGCTAGCGCTCACGACGATGATCTTCTACCTTTTGGCGTTTCAGTGTATGTCCACGTTCGCGACCGTCAGGCGCGAAACGAACTCGTGGGGTTGGACGTTTTTTCAAGTCGGTTACATGACCGCACTGGCTTATGTCGTCACCTTCCTTATTTATCAGGGCGGCAGGCATTTGGGATTCTGAGAAAAGTGATTCGAACGAGTAGAACTATGAGCGTAAAAGCGACACCTGCCGTAGGCGACGCCTGCGAAATCCAATTCGTCGACGAAGGTAAAGTGGAAAATGTTCGCACTGCGATGAAGTCGGCGGAGGCGATCGGCTTACTCGCCGAGACTTTCAGGATCTTGGGTGACCCTACGCGAATCAAGATCGCGTTCGCGCTGTCGAAAGAGGAATTGTGCGTCTGCGACATCGCCAATCTGTTGGGCGTTTCGCAGTCGGCGGTTTCGCATTCCCTGCGGACGCTGCGGCAGATGAAACTCGTCCGTTTTCGCAGGGAAGGAAAGATCGCCTACTACACGCTCGACGATGAGCACATCGCCAATCTTTTCGACGAAGGCTTTCGGCATGTCGAAGAGTTTTTATAAACCGCCATATCTTTTTTCCTCGAAAAAGAGTGCCGGTCCGAAGACACCTCGTCGCAAATAGCAATGAAAACAGAAGGTAAAGAGAACTACATTCCCGCATTAGGGTTCGATTTTCTTACGCCCCTTTACGACACGGTGGTGAAGTGGACCACGCGGGAGAAGGTATTCAAAACAAAGTTGGTCGAGCAAATCGACATCCCGTCAAGCGGGCGCCTGTTGGATTTGGCTTGCGGGACGGCGACCTTGACCGTCGCGCTGAAACGTAGATTTCCTCATGCAGAAACTCATGGGCTTGACGGCGACGCGAGAATTCTTCGCATTGCCCGCCGCAAAGCCGCCGCCAGCGGTGCTGAAATAAATTTCAGCGAAGCTTTATCCACCACAATGCCGTACCCGGCTGAGTATTTCGACGCGATCGTGACGAGCTTGTTCTTTCATCATTTGACGCCCGCAAACAAGCGAAGAACTCTTGAAGAAGTATTCAGGGTTTTGAAGGCGGGAGGCACATTGCACCTTGCCGATTGGGGAAAGGCCGCAAATGTTCTGATGAAGGCAGCCTCCCAGCCGATCATCTGGCTCGACGGCGCGACGACCAAGGACAGCCTGCAGGGACGGTTGCCGGAACTTGTCGCGGAAGCCGGTCTTATTGAAATCGATGAAACGGCAAGTTTCGGAACATTTTTCGGCACGATTCGCCTTCACAAAGCGCGAAAACCACTTTAAGAAACGCAACGGGGCATGCTCGGGGCGGGTACACATCTAGACGGCCGGAGAAGGAGATGAGCCGGAACCTGCGCGATATCGCAAAGCAGCACGAATGGCATAACGTCCGATGGTTTCGGAGGATGGCGCCGGTTTATGACTTCGCTGAGATTTTCGCGCGTCACATACGAGAAAAGGTTGTAAGCGATTCGGGCTTATCTCCTGGCGCGAAGGTGTTCGATATGGCTTGCGGAACTGGGGCGCAGAGCATCGCGTTCGCAAAACATGGATTTTCCGTCGTCGGCGTTGACTTATCACCCGACATGCTCGCACGGGCAAAGACCGTAAGCGGACTTGATCCGTCTATCAATTCCGGCACCGTGGCATTCAAGAAGTAGACGAGTTGCCCCGACGGTCATTTTGTCTGCTGGCAAAACGAAAGGCCGAAGGTTGATTAAAGGAATGGAGAAAACAGTTTTTCAAATACCGCAAATGGACTGCCCGTCCGAGGAGAACCTGATCAGGCTGAGGCTCGACGGGATCGCCGGGATAAAATACCTCGCCTTCGACATCCCGCAGCGGCGGCTGACCGTGCATCACGAAGGGCGGCTGGACGCGATCGAAAGTTCGATCGCGGATCTGAATTTGGGCGGCACCCGCGTCAGCACCGAGCAATCGGAAGAGGTCCAATTCGAAGAACCCGCAAAGCAAAGGAGATTATTGTGGACAGTCCTCGCGATCAACTTCGGATTTTTCGCGATCGAGATGACCACCGGCTTGATCTCCGGTTCGATGGGGCTGGTCGCTGACAGCCTCGACATGCTGGCCGACTCGTTCGTCTATGGCATCAGCTTGTTCGCGGTCGGCGCCGCCCTGGCTCGAAAACAGCGCATCGCAAGACTTGCGGGTTATTTTCAGCTGGCACTCGCCGTCGTCGGTTTCGTCGAGGTCATCCGCAGATTCCTTGGCGTCGAGGAGATGCCGGACTTCGCGACGATGATCGTCGTCTCGCTCCTCGCCCTGGTCGCGAACGGGTTCTGCCTATACCTACTCCAGAAATCAAAAAGCAACGAAGCACACATGCAGGCGAGCGCGATCTTCACGTCCAACGACGTGGTCATCAACCTCGGCGTGATAGCGGCCGGCGTGCTGGTCTACCTATTCGGATCGAACAAGCCGGATCTGATCGTCGGTATGATCGTGTTCGTCGTGGTCGTCCGCGGAGCATTGCGAATCTTGAAACTCGGGAAACGCGCCGATGGATAAATCCGCCACATTTTGGGTCACCGTTGTCGTGGCTGTCGTATTGACCGCAGTTCTTTATGCCCTTTCGAGGTCCGCTCTGCGCCGGTTCAGATTTTCGAAGCGGGACATGAAGGCCGCCGGATTGAACCGCAAGGCGCGAAGGCAATTCACGGCGCGGCGTAAGGGGGCACGGCGGAGCGCCAAAAAAAGATTCTAAAAAACATGGATCGTTACACGCTACTTATCTACCTAATCGTTTACCTTACCGTTGCGTTCGTTCTGCCGACGTACCGGGTCTGGAAACGCACCGGGAGCAACCCGGTCACGTTCGGCGGGACGGACAGCGCCCACGACTACGTCGGGACGCTGTTCAAGGTGGTGATGCTGATCGTCTTTCTGGCGATCGGGGCGAGGGCACTCCTCCCCGGCGTCGACGAATTCCTGATGCCAATATTCTGGCTGGAGTTTGGCGCAGCGCAGTACGTCGGCTACATCCTGCTGGTTGCCTCGCTGATTTGGGTCGTGACGGCCCAGTTACAAATGGGGGACTCGTGGCGGATCGGGATCGACCCCGCAAAGACCCGACTCGTGAGTACGGGCCTTTTCGGTGTCTCGCGGAACCCGATTTTCCTCGGGATGATGGGCACCCTGCTCGGCCTCGTGCTCGTGCTGCCGAACGCGTTCACGCTTACGAGTTTCGCGCTAGGTTTTGCCCTGATGCAGATTCAGGTGCGTCTGGAAGAAGAATTCTTACGACGGTCGCAAGAGGGCAAATACGAGGAATACGCGAATCGAGTGCGGCGTTGGTTGTGAGGTTCGGTTATCGGGTATTGTAGAGTGCCGTGCGATCGCGGGCAGGAGTCTAATGCCGTTGACCATAAAGGAACTTGTCACTTACGTCCCATCCGAGGATTTCGGGGTTTCGCAGCGCTTCTACCGGGGGCTCGGTTTCGAGTTGACGGAGGGCTGGGGCGGGACGATGGATTGCAGACTCGGAAACGCCGTCTTCCGACTACAGAACTATTACAACAAAGACTGGGCGGAGAATTTCATGATGAAGTTCGATGTCGATGACATCGAGGCATGGCACGCGCACTCGAAAGAGGTGATCGACACCGGGAACTTCGGTCACGCCAGGTACGATAAGGGGATCGAGTTAGTCGGCGGCGACACGAAGATCTTCCACGTTTGGGACCCGTGCGGGATTTTACTGATCTTTATCGGCTAGCAGCTAGCCAGAATCAGGAGCGTGGCGCAAAGTATGCGATGGAGGCTGACATTTCTGAATGGGAATGTCACATCTTACCGACTCGTTCCCCAGACGCAAACAAAGCTGTGGGCAGCTAATTGGCTCGCCGGGGAGAAGGTCCGGATGATCAACAGCTTCGGATATAGAAGGGTCTCAAAGAAGCGCCCATGCTGCATCTGCGGAAAACCGGATTGGTGCAGCACCACGGCGACGGGATCGATCTCGTTCTGCGCCCGATCCACCACGAACGCGGACCGGATCAGCCCTCACGGTTGGGGAGTTTTCTACGATTACGTACCGCGCTTGCAGTCGAAGCGACCGTTTCGCCCCATCCCCGCAAGAAAAAAGTTCGCTCATTCACCCGCTTTGGCTCCGCCCGAGATAAGGGATCGGGTCTACCGCTGTCTCTTATACACATCTGACGCTGCCGACGAGTTCCGA
>JAUCQE010000089.1 GCA_030372865.1 Pyrinomonadaceae bacterium | reverse complement strand
GCTCGGAGATGTGTATAAGAGACAGGTATTATTTAAGACATGCAATTCCGTCTCATAAGTGAAAACGTGCCGCGGGGTGACCAGCCGGAGGCGATACGGCAGTTGGTCGAGGGGCTGAACTCGGGGGTGAAGGACCAGGTGCTGCTTGGAATTACGGGGTCGGGAAAGACGTTTACGATCGCGAACGTGATACAGGAAGTGCAGCGGCCGACCCTTGTGCTGGCGCATAACAAGACGCTGGCGGCGCAGCTTTACCAGGAATTCAAGACATTCTTTCCGGAGAACGCGGTCGAGTATTTTGTCTCCTATTACGATTACTATCAGCCGGAAGCTTACGTGCCGGCCTCGGACCTTTACATCGAAAAGGAAGCGACGATCAATGACGAGATCGACCGGCTGAGGCTGTCGGCGACGCGTGCGTTGTTCGAACGGCGGGACGTTATCGTCGTCGCGTCGGTCTCGTGCATATACGGCCTCGGCGACCCGGATGCGTATTTCGGGATGCTGGTTTTCATCGAGCCGGGAATGACGTTCCCACGCGAAGATTTTCTTAAAAAACTCGTCGAGTTGCAGTACGAACGCGTGAACGTCGATTTCGAACGCGGTACGTTTCGCGTGCGGGGCGACGTGGTCGAGATCTGGCCGAGCTATCAGGACCAGGCATATCGCGTCGAGTTTTGGGGCGATGAGATCGATTCGATATCGACGATCGATCCGCTGCTTGGCGAGGTGATACACAAACACGATTCGCGGCTGCCGATCTACCCGAAGACGCACTACGTGATGTCCAAAACGACGATAAAGCGTGCGATACAGACCATCAAGCAGGAGCTGGATTGGTACGAAGAGATCCTAGTCGGCGAGGGCAAGATCGTTGAGGCGCAGAGGCTGCACCAGCGGACGATGTACGACCTTGAGATGATCAAGGAGATGGGGTTTTGCCGCGGCATAGAAAACTATTCGCGGCACCTGACGGGCAAACCGCCGGGAGCTCCGCCGCCGACTCTGCTTGATTATTTACCGCCTGATTCGCTGATGGTGATCGACGAATCTCACCAGACGGTTCCGCAGCTTGGGGCGATGTTCAAGGGCGACCAGTCGCGAAAGGGCACGCTGGTGGAATACGGTTTCCGTTTGCCGAGTGCGAAGGACAACCGGCCGCTGAACTTTCAGGAATTCGAGGAACGCGTCGGGCAGACGATATATGTTTCGGCGACGCCCGGGCCGTACGAACTTAACCGGACGGAAGGCGAGGTGATCGAGCAGATCATCCGTCCGACGGGATTGCTCGACCCGGTGGTCGAGGTGCGGCCGGTTAAGGGTCAGATCGACGATCTTTTGGAAGAGTGCCGCCTTCGTGCAGAGCGAAACGAACGCGTGCTGGTGACGACACTGACCAAGCGGATGGCGGAGAACCTTAGCGAATATTTCGCCGAGGTCGGCGTGCGTGTGACGTATCTGCACAGCGATATCGAGACGCTTGACCGCATCAAGATCTTGCGTGACCTACGACGCGGCGAATTTGACGTGCTTGTCGGCATCAACCTGTTGAGGGAAGGCCTTGACCTGCCGGAAGTTTCGCTGGTCGCGATACTGGATGCGGACAAGGAAGGGTTCCTGCGTTCGGAGCGTTCGCTGATACAGACCATCGGGCGCGCGGCGCGTAATGCGGGCGGCAAGGCGATACTCTATGCGGACAAGATCACCGATTCGATGCGGTACGCGATCGAGGAGACCAACCGCCGCCGTGCGATACAGGAGGACTACAACACCGAGCACGGCATTACGCCGATGACGATCGTCAAGCCGGTAGAGGCGACGCTGGTGACGGCCTACGAGGCGGACTATTTCAAGGTGCCGCTCGAACTCGACGCGGTCGAGGAATACTCGCCGAAGCAGCTGAAGCAGACCATCGAACAGCTCGAATCCGACATGCGCGCGGCAGCGAAAGACATGAAATTCGAACGCGCGGCTGAGCTGAGGGACAAACTGAAATACCTAAGGGAACGCGAGCTGGAATATCGGTGAAAGTTTTTGAACACGGATTCGGCGAAAACGGAATGGATAGTGGATAGTGGACAATCGATAATTCAAGAATCCGGAATCATGCATTGCCGACTTGCGATCAACGACCTTCGAATTCAGCAAAATTTCTAAACACGAAGATCAAGAAGTCGCGCAATTACTCTGCGGTGCTCTGCGTCTTCCTCTGCTGTTCTCTGCGTTAAATATCTTTCTTTCCTTTGCGTCTTTGCGGGAAAAGAATTTCTAACGCAGAGAATCGCCGAGAAGAAGACGCAGAGAACCGCTGAGGCAGTTTGACGGGCAATGGACTGTCATCAACTTTCTTTAATTGTCCATTGTCCGCTATCCGTTGTCCGTTCTGATTTACCTCTTTCGATTGTCGAAGAAGCTTTCCGGGCGTGGTTTTGGTGGGTTGGCTTTGCGGTGGGCGGTTTGTCGGGCACGCATTTGGAGTTCCTTTTCTTTTTGCAGGCGG
>JAUCQE010000088.1 GCA_030372865.1 Pyrinomonadaceae bacterium | reverse complement strand
ACAGCGCTGTCTCGTGGGCTCGGAGATGTGTATAAGAGACAGCGTTGGAGACGAGATTGCAATGCGAGAGCATTACACCTTTAGGCTCACCGGTCGTGCCGCTTGTATAGATCAGCGTCGCGACATCTTCGGGCCTAACGGTGGCGCAAAGCTCCTCTATCAAACTCTTATTCGAGGCGTGAAGTGCCTCGCCGCTTTCTTCAAGTTCGGCGAGCGTAATGACATTTACACCATCAAGCGACGCAGTGCCTTCAAAAAGAACCACCGTCTCGACCGTCGTGCATTCATGCAGGATCTCTTTCAGCCGTTCGAGTTGTTCAACGACGTCGACGAACAGCAGGCGGGCACCGGAATCATTCAGCACGTAGCAGATCGACGCAGGGGCGAGCGTTGTGTAGATCGGCACATCGATCACGCCCGCAAACTGGCAGCCCGCGTCGGCGAGCGTCCAATTCGGAGAGTTGGCGGCGAGGATCGCGGCCCGTTCGCCTTTCACGATGCCGAGCGAGTAAAGTCCGAGGGCAATGTTCTCGCTCCGCCGGACAACTTCTTCCGAGGAGATCGCACGCCATTCGCCGCCTGCCTTATAGCGGAGCATGTCCGGACGCTTGTGGATCTCGTCCGAAAGGAGCAGGAGTTCCGGGATCGTTCGCGGCTCGTTCTCGAGCAAAGGCTCACCGCGGCCGATAGGCCGCCGCGGCGAAAGATGCAGGTCCTGAGGCCCAAAGCTCATTTCGCGAGTACGCCTCCGAAGAAAAGTTTCAATACTTCCTCAGCCATCGGAGCAAGCGGATAGGACCGCTTTGAAAGTATCCAGTTCGTGACCATCTCGTCGAGCGCGCCGTAGAGGATCTTGGCGGCAACTATCGGCTTTATATCGTCGCGAAACAGGCCCTGTTTCTGGCCGTCCTCAATGGTACGTTTTATTATGTCGAGATACTCCGCGAACCCGGCCGCCGAGAACTCACGCATGAACTTTGTCGACCCGCGAAGCTCGACCTGAAATACGATCGCCATGTCGCGGTCGGCACCGAGTCGTTCGAGGTGGAGTTCCGCAACGCGCCGAAGCCTGTCGGCCGGCGACACGATCTCGGCGATCTCACGCTTTCCGTCTTCGATAAAGTCCGCCATCGCGCGGTCAAAGATCGAATGCAGGATCTCGTCCTTGCTTTTGAAATAAAGATAGACCGTCCCGTCCGCGATACCGGCCTCGCTTGCGATGTCGGCGACCTTCGAGTTGAAATACCCTTTGCCGGCGAAGACCTTTATCGCCGCGCGCAGGATCGCCTCCCGTTTATCAGGGACTGTCGCGCGTGCCGTTGTTTCCGAGCGCGTCTGTTTGGCCAAGTTCTTTCGAAGACCTCTCTGTTGATCGATATGCGGAGGAGACATCGCCTGCCGAGGAAGCATCTCCCGGCGGCCGGTATGAATGAATACTCATTCAGTTGATAAAAGGTATACCAAACCGAACTGAATTGGCAAGGGAAATCGACTAGAAGGGAAAAGAAGGTGGCGGAGGGGACAGGACTCGAACCTGCAAGCGGTTTCCCGCGGTAGTTTTCAAGACTACTGCCTTACCAATTAGGCTACCCCTCCGGGCGTGGCCGCCCGCATATTCGGGCGAATTGAAAATATACCGTAAACCCGGCGTTTAGACAACCGATTCGAAAAACGAAAAAAAGACCCGGCTGCACCCCTACAGCCGAGTCATAAGGAGTAAAGAGAACTTTTTATCAATCTGACTGCAGCATCCGCGATATCTGAGCGTCCAGGTTTGCTGCCTTGTCCCAGCCGTTCGAGCGGTGCTCGATCGTTCCTTTCTTGTTGATCACAAAGTGGGCCGGGAACCCAATATTTATCCTGCCGCTCTGGTCCATGTCGGCATACTTCAATATGACGCCGAAACTGTTCGGCACGATGCCAAAATTGAACGGGTTCTTTTTCAGGTACGGTTCGATCTTGGCGTTTGGCTCGGTCGAGAGGGCGAGGAATACAACATCCTGCCCGCGGTAGCGGTCGGCCACCTGGTTAAGTTTCGGTATCTCGGCGTGGCAGATCTGGCATTTCGTTGACCAGAAGGTCAGAACGACGACCTTGCCCTGCAGGTCTCGAAGGTTAACCGGTTGTCCAGAAAGGTCTTGTGCGGCGAACTCCGGCGCGGCGTTGCCCGGCTTCAGCTGCTGCTGCGCGAATACAGATAGTCCCAGTAAGGCTGTTAGGAATATAGCAGTTAAAATTCGCATTTTTGGAAGACCTGAAAAGTTGTTCAATCGTGTTAAAGTGTGTTCAACACTCTAATTTAAACAAACTTTCAATCAATCTACCTTCCAGAAAAAATTTCCTGACATTTTCGACCGTCGGTTTTGCCTGATATAAGCTCCGTCGGCTGCGTGTTAGAATCACCAAATGCAGCTCGAAATGATCGAGGCACAAGGTTTCCGCAATCTGCGGGGCAGAATCGATTGCGGTCGTGGGCTAAACGTATTCTATGGGGAAAATGGACACGGCAAGACGAATTGGCTTGAAGCTATCTATTTGTTAGCAACGACCAAGTCGTTCAAGACCGCTAGGCTGAACGAAGCAATTCGTTTCAGCGAGGAATTGGCTATTGTCCGGGGGCGGGTCCGCCAATCCGAAGGGATTCATCGCGACCTTCAGGTCGCTATACAGGGTAATGTAAAGACTTTTTCGACCAATGGCAAGCGCGAAATACTGACGCGTTATCTCGGCGAACTGCACGCGGTCATATTCAACTCTGACGAACTGGATATTGTCCGGGGCCAGCCTGACGCCCGTCGGCGTTTTATGGATGGCGGCATCGTTTCGCTGCATCCGCCGTTTATCCAGACATTTACGGACTACGGAAAGGTGATCCGTCAGAAGAATTCCCTGCTTCAAACGGCCCGAGATAAGGACTACAGCCTCGAAAAGACTGCGGAAATGCTTATTCCGTGGAATGAGCAGTTGATCGCGCTCGCAGCCCGTATTCACCGCGGCAGACTGCGATTCGTCGACCGGGTCAACGAGGTGCTGGAAAAACGGCTGTTCGGACGTGAAGAGCTGTCGGTCCGATATGTCTCCTCGCTTGAGGGCAAAGGCGATCTTTCAGACTACGAAGGCCTTTTGGCAGAAAGGCTCTCGCTCCGTGTTCAGGCGGAGGTCGTTGCCGGCCACGCCCTTGTCGGCCCGCACCGCGATGACCTGGAAATCCTCTTTGACGGGCACGATATCCGAAAATTCGGCTCTGCCGGCCAGCAGCGAAGCGCTTTGCTCGCCCTTTTGCTCGCCGGTATTGCTGTTTTTAACGCCACTCGCGGCGAATATCCCCTGTTTCTTCTGGACGATATAGATGCCGAGCTCGATTACCGCAGGATCGGTCAGCTTCTGGACTTCCTCGACGGCAAGACCCAGACCTTTGTAACTACGTCAAAATCGAGCTTTGTCGAGCAATTCGGCCGTTCTGCGGCGGTTTTTTCCGTACGTGACGGCCTGATAGAACCCCTTGATATTTCCACGTTATAACCCCTCCGTCGGCTGTCTAATCGGTGCCGAGAATGCTATAATTTAGTATTGATCTCAAGCCTGGATTTTCCACTTTCCGGATCAATGGAAATATAAGAGATAGAAACACTTTTGGCATTCAAAGGTCATTCATAAATTATCGCGATAAGTAGTAGAGGTTCTTAAGAAATTGGCTAAACCAAAAACAGAATACGGGGCAGATTCGATCACAGTTCTCGAGGGCCGCGACGCGGTCCGAAAGCGGCCGGCGATGTATATCGGCTCGACCGGCGACCTCGGGCTTCACCACCTTGTCTACGAGGTGGTAGATAACTCGGTCGACGAGGCCCTTGCCGGCTATTGCGACACCATCGAGGTGACCATCCACATGGACGACTCGATAACGGTCGTCGACAACGGCCGCGGCATCCCCACGGACATTCACAAACAGGAAGGCCGCTCGGCGGCAGAGGTCGTCATGACCGTCCTTCACGCGGGCGGCAAGTTCGACTCTAATTCCTACAAAGTATCGGGCGGCCTCCACGGCGTCGGCGTCTCCTGCGTCAACTTTCTTTCCGAATGGTTGAAGCTCGAGATATGGCGCGACGGCAAGACCCATGAACAGGAATATAAGGTCGGTTTCCCGGTCGCTCCGTTAAAGGAGACCGGCAAGACACAGAAGCGTGGAACGAAGATCACGTTCAAGCCGGACTCCGAGATCTTTGAGACAACGGTTTACAGCTTTGAAAAGCTTTCCGAGCGGCTCCGCGAAAAGGCGTTTCTCAACAAGGGCATCCGCATCTTTATCAAGGACGAGCGGCTCGAAGAAGAGCGTTCGCACGAGTTTTACTACAAAGGCGGCATCGCCGAGTTCGTCAAGCACCTTAACAAGAACAAGAGCCCGCTCCACGACGAGCCTCTTTATTTTGAGATGGTCTCGGACGACCTCTCGGTCGAGGTGTCGATGCAGTACAACGACAGCTACGACGAGAAGATCTTCTCTTTTGCCAACAACATCAACACCGTTGACGGCGGAACGCACCTTTCGGGCTTCCGAGGGGCGATCACACGTACGATCAACAACTACGCGGAAAGCTCGGGCATGACCAAGAACGCAAAGGTCACGCTGACGGGCGACGATGTCCGCGAAGGGCTTGTTGCCGTTATCTCGGTCAAGATCCCGCAGCCGCAGTTCGAAGGCCAGACCAAGGGCAAGCTCAATTCGCCTGTGAAGGGCCCGGTCGAGTCGTTCCTCAACGAAAAACTGGCCGAGTTTTTCGAGCAGAACCCGAACGTCGCTAAAAAGATCGTCGGCAAGGCCGTCGATGCCGCCCGTGCCCGTGATGCGGCACGAAAGGCGCGCGAGATCGTCCGCAAATCGGCGTTGACGACATCAACGCTGCCCGGAAAGCTTGCCGACTGTCAGGAGAAAGACCCGGCATTGTCCGAGATCTACATCGTCGAGGGCGACTCCGCAGGCGGCTCGGCAAAGCAGGGCCGCGACCGTAAGAACCAAGCCGTTCTACCGCTCAAGGGTAAGATCCTTAACGTCGAAAAAGCTCGTTTCGACAAGATGCTCGGCCACGGCGAGATCAAGGCATTGATCACCGCTCTCGGCACCGGCATCGGCAAAGAGGATTTCGACCCGAACAAACTGCGTTATCACAAGATCTGCCTGATGACGGACGCCGACGTTGACGGCTCACACATCCGCACGCTGCTGCTGACGTTCTTTTACCGGCAGATGCCGCAGCTCGTCGAGGGCGGCTATGTTTACATCGCCCAGCCGCCGCTCTATAAGGTAAAGCGGGGCAAAAAGGAAGAGTACATCAAGGACGAAAAGTCGATGTTCCGCTACCTGATGCGGATGGGAACGGCGGACGTCGGCGTCACGATGAA
>JAUCQE010000087.1 GCA_030372865.1 Pyrinomonadaceae bacterium | reverse complement strand
TTCGGAACTCGTCGGCAGCGTCAGATGTGTATAAGAGACAGATCCGGTGGCGAGTTCGCTGGCATGATCGCCGGCGGCTCCTTTGAATGAATCGGCGAGCCTTTCTTCGTCAAATACGACGATATATCGGCCCGGGACCGGATTTGCCGAACGGATGAGCTTGCTTCCTTTTCCCGACGTCCCGGTCGGCAGTAGGCTAAGGGAAGCAACGGCGGCTGACAGGACTATTAGGAAGAACGAAATTCGTTTCATTTTAGGTAGGTACTCCTGGAAAGAATCTGATATGCGTGCGGAAGTGGGGAACTGGGGGATAGGGCGTCGGTTTCGGCAGGATGTTTCCGTGCCCAATAGCAAAAGTACAACACTGATAAACCAGTGTCAATAAACTTTTTTCAATCTGAAAAGCCTTCGTTCAGGTTGACCGATTTTGTATCAAACTGAACGAAAATTAGGGGGATTTGGCTTTCGGGCCGCGAGTAGTTGTAGAATTGACCTGACCAAAGATTTATTTACTTATGGAACAGATCGTACAGAACCTTATCGGAAAAAAGGTGGATGTTTGCTGCGGGCCGACGACGGCTTTTCGCGGCGACCTTGTGAGCTCGGAGAACGGCGTCGCGACGCTGAAGGCTGAGAATGATGCGACGTGGTATGTGGCGGTCGATAAGATCGCGGCGATCAGCGAGGTAAATGACTCGCACAGCCGGCCGGGATTCATCGCCTGATATCAAATAGAAAGCCCGGCGGAACAGATCCCCGGGCTTTTCTGATCTTTATTTCGAACCTAACTATTTAGCGGCTTTCGCTTCTTCAGCGGGAGCAGCGGCCGGTGCGGTCTCGGTGCTCGGGACGACCAGGCGGCGGAAGCCGACGATCCTCTTTTCCCAATATCCTTTGAACGGTGAGTAAGTGATGCCCTTGCTTGATGAGGCGTGGTAGAAGCCGTTCTCGTCGGCGACGATGCCCATGTGGCCGAGCTTGTTCATGAAGACGAGCGTGCCGAAGCGGTAGCGTTCTTCGCCCTCGACCGGGACCGACATTTCCCAAAGGCTGCGTGCACTCGTGCGGTCGAACTTCATGCCGGCATCGCCGAACACCGCCCAGACAAAACCCGAGCAATCGTAGCGGTTCGGGCCTTCGGATCCGTAGAGATAGGGAATGCCGAGACGCTTCTGGATCGCACCCATCATGTTGTTCGTCACGACGGTCGTGTAGATCGAGCGGCGGGCGACGATCGCGCCTACGTTGAGCGGCTTGATATCGGCGGTCTTTTTAACAAGGGAAGCGGGCGGGGCGACGTTGATCTCGTTCGTGAGCGTCGGACGCTGAGAAACTGTTCTGGTCGTTGAAGAGGGCTGGGTAGTAGCGGGGGCTGCAGGCGGTTGGTTGATCGGGCGGCTTGAAACTGTTGTGGCTACGCGTGGGCGGTCCTGGGCGGCAGCGGGTTCAACAAAGCCAAAAATGGACAGAGCTATGCAGGCCGATACTATTAGATTCCTCTTCAAATTCTTCAAAACTTACTTCTCCAGATTAATTTTATTGGTAGACGTGAAGAACGAGGGCAGGGTGTTTGTGGAGAACACCTATATCTAAACAAACGGCTATAGCCAGAAAGGTTCCCGGAAGTCCGGGCCAAGGTCGTTCAAATTGTCTTTTTTGTGATTACTTGTCGCTGAGGGAATGAAATCTTGAAAAGAACCGAAGGACCTATGGGTC
>JAUCQE010000086.1 GCA_030372865.1 Pyrinomonadaceae bacterium | reverse complement strand
GATTGGGACTGACGGTTTCGAGTTCGTTGAATTCACCTCGCCCGAGCCGGAAAAGCTCGCCGCATATTTTGAACAGATCGGCTTCACCGCCGTCGGTAAGCACCGCAGCAAGAACGTCATTCGCTACAAACAGAACGACATCAACTTCATCCTCAACATGGAGCCGTCCGGTCAGGCCGCCGATTTCCGCGCGGCGCACGGACCCTCGGCCAATGCGATGGCGTTCCGCGTGAAGGACGCGCAACACGCGTTGCGCGAAGCCGTAAAGCGGGGCGCCGAGCCGGTTGAAGGCAAAGTCGGCCCGATGGAGCTCAACATTCCCGCCATCAAGGGCATTGGCGGCGCTTACATCTATCTTGTTGATCGCTATGGCGCGCAGTCGATCTACGACATCGACTTCAAGCCGATCGAGGGCGCCGATGAATCGAAGAATTCCATCGGCCTGACCTACCTCGATCACCTCACCCACAACGTCTTCCGCGGCAACATGAAGAAGTGGGCCGACTATTACGAGAAGATCTTCAACTTCCGCGAAATCCGCTATTTCGACATCGAAGGCAAAGTTACCGGCCTCTTCTCGAAGGCCATGACCAGCCCCGACGGCAAGATCCGCATCCCGCTCAATGAATCGAAGGGCGAGGAAGGCAAGGTCGATCAGATCGAAGAATATCTGCAGCGCTACAAGGGCGAAGGCATCCAGCACCTCGCGTTCGGCACCGACAATCTCTACGCCGTCGTTGGTCGCCTGAAGGAACGCGGCGTCGAGCTGCAGGACACGATCGAAACCTATTTCGATCTCATCGACAAGCGTCTGCCCGGCCACGGCGAACCGGTCGAAGAACTGCGCAAGCGCCGCATCCTCATCGACGGCGCGCCGAGCGAAGGCCAGGGCCTGCTGCTGCAGATCTTCGGCAAGGACGCGATCGGCCCGATTTTCTTCGAGTTCATCCAACGCAAAGGCAACGAAGGCTTCGGCGAGGGCAATTTCAAAGCCCTGTTCGAGTCGATCGAACTCGACCAAATCCGCCGCGGCTGTCTCTTATACACATCTGACGCTGCCGACGAGTTCCGAA
>JAUCQE010000085.1 GCA_030372865.1 Pyrinomonadaceae bacterium | reverse complement strand
CATACGAGATACACAGCGCTGTCTCGTGGGCTCGGAGATGTGTATAAGAGACAGGCTAACGATGCAGTTCTTCTTCACGTCATTTGCGACCTGTTGAAAGTCCGCATCATCGACGCCGTCCATTTCTACCGCAGTGTCGAGATCGATCCGGTTGATCTTGAATCCTCCTTCATCCTTACCGAGAAACACCCTTGCTTCTGTTTTCACACTCTTCGTCGGCTTGCCCTGCTTTTCAAACGTCGCGTTGAGGGCCATCGAATAACAGCCTGCAAGTGCGGCCCCGAGCAACTCTTCCGGATTCGTTCCCGGTTCATCGCCCATTCTGGTGGCAAAGGAAAACTTCCCTTCGAAAACGCCGCTTCCTAACGCAAGCGTTCCCTCACCTTCGGTCAGCGTTCCCTTCCATGTAGCGTTTGCCTTTCTTTCCGGCATAACTTACCTTTCCTCCGTTTTAACTAGCTAAAATCTGCTTCCAGAACGATCCGATACCTGGCCTTTCCGCTCTCGAGATGTTCAAATGCCTCATTGATCTCCGACATCTTGAATGTCTCCGTAACCGCTTCGATGTTGTGCCGCGCGCAAAACTCAAGCATGTCCGCGACGACCGTCGGACTGCCGGTAGCAGTTCCGGTCACCGACTTCTGTCCGCCGATGAGATTAAACGATTGGACCGGGATCGGTTCCGGCACGGCTCCGACAATGTGCAATTTACCTTTCGGAGCCAGGGCGGTCATGTACGCCTGCCAATCAAGCGGTACGTTGACGGTGACCAGTATCATGTCGAACTTGCCGGCAAGTGCGGCAATGTCCTCAGAACTGCGCGAATTTACGACGTGATCGGCTCCGAGCGCTTTTAATTCATCGGTCTTTGAAAGATCGCTCGTAAATGCCGTCACTTCGCATCCCCATTTATCCGCAAACTGGAGACCGAGGTGGCCTAGCCCGCCGATCCCGACGACACCGACTTTGTCGGTTGGCTTGATGTCGAGTTGCACGAAAGGATTGAAGACAGTTATCCCGCCACAGAAAAGCGGTCCGGCCTTAGCCGCGTCTAATGTCTCGGGCAATTTTATTGCCCACGCCCAATGAATGCGAACTCGTTCCGCAAATCCGCCGTGCCGCCCAACGATCACTCCGACCAGATTTGGGCAGTTTATCTGATAACCTGAAAGGCACTGCTCACACTGCATGCAGCTTTCTGCATTCCAGCCTACACCGACCCGGTCGCCGACCTTTAAGCCTTTGACGGCCGGCCCCGCCGCGACTATCTCGCCGACCGCTTCGTGCCCGCCGACAAATGGATAGGTCGTCATCATCCATTCGTTGTTCCGCATTGAAAGGTCAGAATGGCAGATCCCGCAATGGGTCACCTTGATCTCGACCTCTTCGTCGCCAAGCGGACCAGCATCGTATTCGAATGGCTCAAGCTTCGCACCCGCCTCTTTTGCGGCGTACGCTTTGATCATATTTGTCATTTCGTTTCTCCACCCGTACTTGCATTTGCTTCACCAAAAGCAGTATTCCATCCGGCCTCACGCCAGGGAGCTATATCGTTCTTCACTTTCTCAAGTTCCGCCTCGATCCTCGTTATGCAATTCACCCCAAGCGGCAGTCGCAAAGGCGGATTCTCCGATTCGACCACGTCGATCATCACCTTTGCCGCCTTTCTTGGGTCGCCAACCTGTTTACGGTCGACCTCGGCAAAGTAGTTCAGAAAACGGACCGTGTTCGGATACACATCCTCCATCGTGGACTCCGGGCCGCGAAGCGAACGGCCGCCGAAATCAGTCCTGAACGGCCCCGGCTCAACGATCGTCACTTTGATGTTGTGTTCGGCAACCTCTTGGGCGAGCGCTTCGGAGATCGCTTCTAGAGCGAACTTCGTCGCGGCGTAATAACCGGCCGAACCAGACGCTATAAAACCGGCGACCGACGAAAGGTTGAGGACATGTCCTCCGCCCTGCTTCCGCATTTGCGGCAACGCCGCCCTTATAACGTCCACGGCACCAAAGAAATTCGTTTCGAATTGCTGCCGTATCTGCTCATCGGTCGGTTCCTCGACAGCACCAAGCAGTCCATAGCCCGCATTGTTCACCAGCACATCGATCGTGCCGAACTCCTTAACGGCATAGTCTAAAGCTTCACGAACCTGATCCTTGTTCGTTACATCGAGCGCGAAGGTGCGGGCCAGTTCGGGATACTTTTCATTAAGATCGCTGATCGTATTTTGATCCCGGGCCGTTGCAACAACTCGGTAGCCGATCTCCAAAAGTACTTCAGCCAGGTCACGGCCGAACCCGGTGGAACACCCGGTAATGAACCAAACCTTTTTATCGTCCATATAGAATTTATAGTTGCCGGCCGACCACCGCTGCCGCCGCACGTGCGGTCAGTTCCTGATTGTAGACAGGTGTGCCTGGCTGCTGTGATCTGCCGCCCTCGCCTAAAAACCCGGTATCGACAGCCGCGAAGCCGATCTCCTCGATCAACTTGGCGACCACTCCTTTCGCTTCTGTATCGTCGCCCGCGATGAAGATCGCCCGGCGGTTCTCTAGCGCGAGATCCTTGTTGCCCTGCGTCCGGAGGTGCTCGAACCAGATAGTATTGAACGCCTTTACGATCCTCGCACCGCCGAGGTGTCTTTCGAGGAGTTCGCTTGACGTAGTCTCTCCACTATCGAGTTCCGGAAAGTTACCGTCGCGATCCGGATAGTAATTATTCGAATCGATCACGATCTTTCCGTCGAAGCCGTTTACAGGAAGTTCCTGGATTCTTCCAAATGGGATCGAAATAAAAATGACATCGCCGAATGCTATCGCGTCCTCGATCGTCGACGCCGTCGCGTTGTCTCCGAGTTCCTCGACCAGTTTGTCGAGCGTCTCGGGTCCTCGAGAGTTCGCTATTGCCACCTTATGGCCCGCATCGACGAACAACTTTGCAGCCGTCGAGCCGATATGCCCTGCGCCAATGATTCCAATATTCACGGTCGTTCCTCCTGTTTCGATTCTGCGGTCGCAACTCAGATCCTTACGACCACTTTTCCAAAGTGCGAGCCAGACTTCATATATTCCAGAGCCTCTCTTGCTTCGTCGAACTCGAAGACCCTGTCGACCACCGGCCGAAGCTTTGAAACCTCGATCGCACGATTCATGTCTTCGAACATCGTTCGTGACCCGACGAATATTCCCTGCACCCGGACCGCCTTCATAAAGACTGTGGTCGGATTAAAGTTCGCCGCTCCGGTCAACGCGCCAATTAGTGCAACGTGTCCCGCGATACGAACCGCATTCAGCGATCGCGGTATAGTTCCCGAACCGCCGACCTCGACCACGTGATCCACGCCCGGCTTCCCGACGATCTCTAAAACCGCCGCATCCCAGTCTTCGCGCGTCCGGTAATTCACTGCGGCGTCAATGCCCAGATCTTTCAGCTTTTCGATCTTCTCATCGCTACTGGAAGTTGAGATCACACGAGCACCCGCGATCTTTGCGAACTGCACCGCAAATACCGACACGCCGCCCGTCCCAAGCGTCAGCACGGCCTCTCCGGGCCTTACGCGGCCGGAAACGACAATCGCATTCCATGCCGTCAGTGCGGCACATGGCAGCGTTGCAGCCTCTTCAAACGATAGATGATCAGGGATTCGCACCAGTCCCTCATCGCTAAACACCGCATACTCCCGAAGCACGCCGTCCCAATACGCTCCGGCACCGAGGGACGACCGACGCTTCTCTTCACTTGAATCGCCGTCGATCCAGTGCTGTGCGAAGATCGGCATCACGCGGTCGCCCACGTTCCATTTCGTGACGCCGTCGCCAACCGCCGTCACCTCGCCCGCACCGTCTGAAAACGGCACCGCCGGAAGCTTCATTTTGGGGTTATATGTACCCTCGACGACCATCAGGTCACGGTAGTTTATCGAAGCGGCGCGGAGTTTTATTAACACCTCGCCCGGTCCCGGTTCCGGCACTTCACGGTCGGTTAATGCGAGTTTGTCGATTCCGAACTGATTGATCTCGTACGCTTTCACGATGATTAAATGATCTCCAGAAACGATCGATACGAAACACGCTGCGGTGACAGAATACTTGCCGAAGACAGGGAAACGGCAGTCGGCGATCACCGCAGCGTGAAGCCCGGCTATTTCTTGCGTGGTGATTTAAGGTCCAGCTTAATAACTACATTATCGTTGATAAGGCTGTCTCTTATACACATCTGACGCTGCCGACGAGTTCCGAACGGTGTAGATCTCGGT
>JAUCQE010000084.1 GCA_030372865.1 Pyrinomonadaceae bacterium | reverse complement strand
TTCGGAACTCGTCGGCAGCGTCAGATGTGTATAAGAGACAGAAATAATACCTCATCCCACGTCGATGGGAAAGGCATTCACTTTCGGTGCAAATCACATTATAATTCAAGCCATGAACATGACCCTCGAAAGCATCGAGCAGGCGGCAAGGAACCTGACCATCCGCGAAAAGGCGGCACTCGCCCACTCGCTGATAAAAGACATCGACGGAAAAGACGAAGCTGACGCCGAAGCCGCGTGGATAGAACTTGCCGAATCCCGACTGGATGCTTGCCTCAGCGGTGAGATGGAAACCGTCGATGGCGATGAAGCGATGCAAAAGCTCGCCCGCTCCCTCAAATGATCGCGTATAGCCTGGCGTCCGCCGCGCTTGATGATGCCACCGAGGCAGCCGCGTATTACGAGCGAGCAGAAACGGGGCTCGGTCAGGATTTTTATGACGAACCTGACGCTGCAATAAACCGAATTCGAAAATTCCCGAACCGCGGTCGCCCCCGCGGCGACAGGCTCTGGAGCCTTATCCCTAAACAAATTTCCGATCGATGTCATTTACTACGTCGACAACCAAACAGTCGTCGTCGTTGCCATCGCCCACCAAAGCCGCCTTCCGGGCTTCTGGAACGGCCGCATATCCTGAACTTTTACCTGAATATATCATATGAAGATCGCACGACACTGGAAGCGGGCAGCGGTCCGCATTAACGGTTCCAAAGGTAAGCCGATGGACGCTGTAGCCTGGGGCTGGTCTGCCAACGACCCTGCCGAGGCGGAGACACGCGCGGCTGAATCGGTGCAGCGTCTCGCGACTCGGCTTGTTTCGGGCGAGCGCTTCCCCGACTCTTACGGCTACCCCGACCGCCCTGCCCGCGAGGAGATCATTCGCGAGATCACCGGCGAGGACGGCGAACTTACCGCGTTCATTTCCCGCAACAGCTACGGTTCGCTGGTCCTCAACACTGCCCGGCTGATGTTCATTGATATTGATGTCACGCCGCACCAGCACGGCCTGCTCGACCTGGTGATGTCGATCTTCGGCAGACCAAAGCCCGATGCGTTTGAAAATGCGCTCGAGCAGATCCGCCGTGTCGCAGCGGGACTTCCGCAGTATTCCTTCCGTGTTTACCGCACCGCCGCCGGCTTCCGGCTGATGGTCGTGAACAAACGCATCGACCCAGTCGGCGAAGAGAGCAAGATGCTGCTGAAGAGCTTTGGCTCCGACGCACTCTACCAACGGCTCTGCACTTTGCAGGAGAGCTTTCGTGCCCGCCTCACGCCCAAGCATTGGCGGTGCCGCTGCGAGTCGCCGCGCGGCCGTTGGCCATTTGATAGCGCCGGCGAAGAGGCCCGTTACCGAAACTGGGAACTCGACTACAAGGCAAGATCGGCGGCGTTCGCGACATGCTCGTTCGTCACCGATATCGGCACCGAGCGTCCGTTCTCCGAGTTTCGCGAACTTATCACGCTGCACGACCGCGAGACGCGCTCCGATTCCCGGCTTCCGCTCGCGTGACGATGTTACATCCGTCTTAATTTACTCCGGCATCCGAACAGCGTACATCCGCCGAACGTATAACCGGTTACATGATCGGAGGTAACAGGCCATCGGCTGGCTTACGACCCTCTGGGGCATCCATGTAAACCACTTCGCCCTAAATCCCCGCTCGAAGCCCTCGCTCGTGAACGCCGAGCCGGGCGAGTTCGCTGCTCCCGCCGCACATCCCGAGCTCGCCACGCCCGTCGCGTTCAATTCCGTTACGGAAAGCACCACCCGTTCGCTTTCCATGAACGATCCCGGCCCGGCCTCCGAACGCCCGCGTTCCGGATTCGACACAATGGAAAACTAGGTCATTGCCCAACAAGACCGAGCATTCGGTACCGAACATCTCTGCACGCAGACTCGGCTGATCCCCCTCGGCAAAAGGTCTTGGTCCAGGTCATGTTATAATCGTCGCGATCACTTTCGCGAACCAAGCCCGTTTAACTAATTTAGATGAAAAAGAACACGACGCCTATAACGCCGCTGTCCCTTCTCCGCGAAGAATGGCCATTGTTCTTCGGCATTATATCCATGGTGCTCTTCGTCGTTTTTGGCGACGGGTGGCTGGCTGACCTTAGTTCCGGTATGTGGTTCGGGTTCGTCTTCGTTTGGCTTTTTCTGGCCATGTTGGCGCTTGCGTTCGCTATCGTGCGGCACGCCGAAAGCCTTGCCGTCTTGCTCGGCGAACCGTACGGCACATTGGTGTTGACGCTCTCGATCATCGGCGTCGAGGTCCTGATGATCTCGATCGTCATGCTGACCGGGAAAGACCAGCCGACCATCGCCCGCGACACGAATTTTGCCATTGTGATGTCACTGCTCGGCGGCATGACCGGGATCTCGCTGCTGCTTGGCGGCCTCAAACATCACGAGCAGGACTATAACCTGCAGGGAGCAAACGCGTATCTGGCGATGATCATCCCGCTCGCCGTCATCTGCCTTGTACTTCCAAACTTTACTACCACTACCGAGGGCCCAACGCTGTCCCCATTCCAGAGCATCTTCACAAGCGTGCTGTCCCTGGGCATTTACGGCGTTTTCCTTGCCGTTCAAACTAGCCGTTACCGGAGCTTTTTCATTGCCCCACAGGAACGCATCGCAGAGATCGACGTTTACAGCCATACGGATATTCCGGATCCCCACGAAAAGGAATCGGACCTCCACGGCGAGCACGAACTCCGAAGCACCGGTTATCACGCGATCCTGCTTATCGCCTACATCGTGCCGCTCGTCCTGCTTGCGAAGCAATTCGCGGTACCTCTGGACTATGCGACCAGCGCGATGAATGCCCCAAAACCGCTCAGCGGATTTCTCATCGCATTGCTGATCCTCGCCCCCGAAGCGGTAAGCGCCGTACGGGCCGCGCTTCGAAACCAGCTTCAGCGGTCGATAAATATCCTCCTCGGTTCGGTCCTCGCGACCATCGCGCTGACCGTTCCGGCGGTGCTGATGATCAGTTTGATCACGGGCAAGACGGTGCATCTCGGCCTCAGCAGCGTGAATTCCATACTGCTCGTCCTGCTGATGGGCCTGAGCACGATAACGTTCTCGAACTCGCGGACCAACGCACTGCTCGGTGCCGTTCACCTGTTAATGTTCTTCGCATTTTTGATGCTTATGTTCCAGGGGTAAGTGCGGCCGGGCCCTGGCGCACTTACCTTTACCTATTTGGTCATTCGTAATACAGTTATCTCTTCGCAATTATTTTTTGCTACAAGATCATGACTGCAAGTTCTACTGTTTCTCAAACTTCCATTCCCGAACTCGAATTAGTGCACCGCGGCAAGGTCCGCGACGTTTATAAGATCGACGACGACCGTCTCTTGCTGGTCGCGACCGATCGCCTTTCGGCGTTCGACTGCATTCTGCCGACGCCGATCAAGAACAAAGGCCGCGTGCTGACGGAGCTTTCCGCCTTCTGGTTCAAAAAACTCGGCCACATCGTGCCGAACCATTACATCACGCACGACTTCGACGAGATGCCCGAAGCGGTGCAGAAACACCCCGAACTCCGCGGCCGCTCGACGCTCGTCAAGGCCGCCGAGGTCTTCCCGGTCGAATGCGTCGTCCGCGGCTATCTCGAAGGCTCGGGCTGGAAGGACTACAAGGCCACCGGCAAGATCTGCGCCCACGACCTGCCGCCCGGCCTGCAGCAATGCGACCGCCTCTTGAAGCCGATCTTCACGCCATCGAACAAAGCCATCGAGGGCCACGACGACAACATCTCGCAGGTCGAGTTCATGAAGATCGTCGGCCACGACATCGCTGTCGAATTGAAGACCGTCTCGAAACAGCTCTACACTGAGGCCGCCGAATACGCCCTCACCTGCGGCATCACTATCGCCGACACGAAGTTCGAATTCGGCGTCGGCCGCGATGGTACGATCATGCTCGTCGATGAAGCGCTGACGCCCGATTCCTCGCGTTTTTGGGACGCCGAGCGTTACGAACCCGGCCATCCGCAGCCGTCATTTGACAAACAGTTCGTTCGGGAATATCTTGAAACGCTCGACTGGGATAA
>JAUCQE010000083.1 GCA_030372865.1 Pyrinomonadaceae bacterium | reverse complement strand
TTCGGAACTCGTCGGCAGCGTCAGATGTGTATAAGAGACAGCCTATAGCCAGGCTATTTGTAGTACGTTATCGTGCGATACTCGGTAATTGTAGATGTCGTGTCGAGTTTTCCGTCTGCAAACAACTCATATATTCCCGAGCGTTTCACCCAATTTCCCTGTTGATCGAAGACGTCGAATTTATATGTGTCGCGCCACTCGATCTTCTTAGGGCCCGATCCAAACCTACTGTCCACCAATGAAACCATCTGTCCGTTCGCATCTAACGTCAACGCGTTTCGACTAGTTTCTTTCCCTTCGTCGTCGGTAGTGACGGTCTCGACCTTATTTTCACCGTAAATGTACTTTATTGAGGTATGCAAGATCGAATCGTTCCCGAAGATCCGCTTTTCGTTGACACGGCCTTTTTCATCTAATTTCAATTCGAAGTGCGACGTGTACCGTTTATCGCGCGGCTTTGCCCCCGGCCGCGACGGTCCAATCACGGTAAACCTATTTTCATATGAAACATTGCCGAGCTTCGTGACCCGCTTTCCGTCAATGCACCCATAGACATATACGTATTCGGGCCGAAATGCCCCGCGATATTCGATCGCTTTTAAAAGTCGGCCCTTTTGGTCGTATTCCTGGACGCCCCTAAGTTCCCGTGTCGCTTTTCCATCCCTCATCTCTTCGCGCTCGATCGTAATCGATCTGACCCTTCCCTTTAAATGGTTTTGCTCAAGATCGGACACTGTTAAGGTCTCTGCATCGCACGTGGGGAGGTCCTCAGGGGTTGCTTCCCGAATTTTTTCATCGACGATCAGTTTCAGGTCCGGCGTTTCCAGCGAATCCAGGAACTTCATTGCCGAAGCTCTCGCCTCGGCAGAAAAGGTCGTCCGTAACACCGCAATTCCTTTTTCGGTCGATGCTAATCGAGAAACCATTTCCCCGCCCGGGCTCTGCACAACGAGGTCGGTTACCGTTATCCCTTTGACCCTCGACTGCCGTTCTGTGATCTTTTCTGTGCCGGTTTCGTTGGCCATCAGCCTTCGGAACCGGGCTGTCGCTTCTTTGAACAGAGCTACCCTTTCGCTTGCCGGGACCGGGTCATTACTCCTCTTGAAATTAAGATAACCCGTCAGGATGAAAAGGCCGGCGCCGCGCCAACGGGTTGTGTAGCTGGACCCGAAACCGTCGAAATATCCACTTTCTAGCGGCCCGCCGCCCCCAATTTCTATCATGGGAGGCAAAGTAACGCAGTAAATGCCATCGATCGAACATTGCCGTTTTTCAGAAGTACTGAGTGATTGCGGATAAACCGATGACGCGAGAATCAACAAAGCGCCAACCACGAGGGAATAAAGGGATTGTTTCATATTGTTGAGAGATGTCAGCCGTAGTTTCGCCAACGATGACATTTTGCCTGTTTTTACCGTTGTTTCAAAGCCGATTTTTTGAATTCAGTATCATATTCAGTTATATTTAATCCATCTTATGACGCCCCGTTGCATTGCAAAACTCCGTCCTGCAGCAAAGCGCGCCCATCTTTTCGGCGGCGACTAAATTTCTCCATTGCCGCTAACCTTAGCGTCGGCACCGGCCGGCGGCGTCCGGCGGGCTTCAGCCCCGCTGCCACAGCGTATTAAAGGAGAAAATCATGATCCCTTCGACCGAACTTCAAAGACCAGTTATCAAGACCGAACTTCCGGGCCCCAAGTCCCGCGAGATAATCGAGGCGGACGCCCAGTTCGTCACGCCCAGCTATCCGCGGCCGGATTACAAGCTCGTTGCCGAACGCGGCTACGGCGTCTGGATCGAAGATCCGGACGGCAACGTTTTCCTCGACTGCAACGCCGGAGTCGCCGTCTGCTCGACCGGCCATTGCCACCCTGAGATCGTAAAGGCGATCAGCGACCAGGCAGCCGAGCTGATCCATCTTTGCGGTACCGATTTTTACCTGTCTCTTATACACATCTGACGCTGCCGACGAGTTCCGAA
>JAUCQE010000082.1 GCA_030372865.1 Pyrinomonadaceae bacterium | reverse complement strand
GTAAGCCGCGGCTATTTCACCGACCGGACGCTTGGCGAGAGCACGGCCGAGATCCTGCGAAACGCTCCATGCCCGGTTCTGACCGTCCCGGGCGGCTAGGAACCGGCACGCAGGATCTTTTCCATCTTTTTCCCTTTCGCAAGCTCATCGACGAGTTTATCGAGGTAGCGGACCTTTTGGGTCAGCGGATTCGTGATCTCTTCGACGCGGTAACCGCAGATCACGCCTGTGATGAGACCGGCGTTGGGATTTAATTTCGCCGCGGCGAAGAACTCCTCGAACGTGGCTTTGTCGGCGATCATCTTCTGCAGTTTTATATCGTCAAAACCGGTCAGCCACTCGATAACCTTGTGGAGTTCTTCCTTTGTCCTGCCTTTCTTTTCTACCTTCGTCACGTAGTGGGGATAAACAGACGCAAAGGTCATCTTCGCAATGCGTTCGTCGTGATGGCTTGTATCGGTCATAGGTTAAAGAGCTTAACACGTCTCCCCGCGGCCTCTGCGAATAACTCTCCGTCCTCTGCGTTTAAGATCTCTTTTCAACGCAGAGAACGCGAAGGTTCACGCTGAGGCCGCGAGAGGCGGAGTTATGCTTTTTTCAATGATGCTCATCCGCTCCGTCGGGTTTGTTTCCGTGATAGATCTCGGAACCCGTCGCGACGAACTCTTTTGCCTTTTCGCTCATGCCGACGGCGAGGGCTTTTTCTTCATCGACCCCTTGTGCGGCGGCGTATTCACGGACGTCCTGCGTGATCTTCATTGAACAGAAATGCGGGCCGCACATTGAGCAGAAATGGGCGAGCTTTGCACCTTCGGCAGGAAGCGTCTCGTCGTGAAACTCCTTCGCTTTTTGCGGATCGAGGCCCAGGTTGAACTGGTCTTCCCAGCGAAACTCGAACCTTGCTTTTGAGAGTGCATTGTCCCGGTACTGCGCTCCCGGATGGCCTTTTGCAAGATCTGCAGCGTGGGCGGCGAGTTTATAAGTGATCACGCCTTCCTTTACATCCTGTTTATTCGGCAGGCCGAGGTGTTCCTTCGGCGTAACATAGCAAAGCATCGCCGTGCCGAACCATCCGATCATCGCGGCTCCTATTCCGCTAGTGATATGGTCGTAGCCCTGTCTCTTATACACATCTCCGAGCCCACGAGACAGCG
>JAUCQE010000081.1 GCA_030372865.1 Pyrinomonadaceae bacterium | reverse complement strand
AGCCCGGCAATGAAATTGAACCAATTGCCCAGCTCCGAAATGACCTGACCCGTCAACAGGTTCCGAAAATTCCTGTTCCCCCGGATCAACTCGATGTACGTCAGCGAATGCATAGAAAGCTAAGAATAACCAGTTACGCCGAATAACGCGATCACACAGATACGCGTTAAAGCAGGCCCTGAAATGTCGGGCGGCCGGCGACGGTTATCCTGCTAATAAAGAGACGAAAAACAGGCGGCATCTCGGACTTGAGTGAAAGACGGGCCGGCGTCTAGTCTCTCTTGATTATCCGTCCTCTGAGCCATTCGCCGAAGAAGTCGAGGGCGGTGACGAGGGCGAGGATGCAGAGGAGCACTGAGGCAAATCGGTCCCACTGGCCGAATTCCTGGTAGGTATGGAGCAGAAGGCCGATGCCGCCGGCGCCGACGTAGCCGACGATGGCCGCCGAGCGGATGTTGTATTCCAGCATCCAAAGCACGTTGCTCATTATCAGCGGCTTTACCTGCGGCAGGAGGCCGTACTGAAACGCCTGGACGCGGTCGGCACCCGCGAGGCGAAGCCCGTTCGGCACCTGCGTGTCGATCGATTCGAACGCGTCGCTAAAGAATTTCCCCAGATAGCCGATGCTGTAGAACGTAAGGCCGATGACGCCCGCCAGCGGGTTCGGCCCGACGACGGCGACCGCGAGCAATGCCCAGATGAGGCTCGGCAGGGTGCGGATGACGTTCAGGATCATTCGCGTCCCGAGGTTCATCCAACGCGGGGCGATGTTCTGGGCACCGGCGACCGCCAGCGGCAGTGCGACGAACGCCGCGAACAGCGTCGCCATCACCGCTATTTGGACGGTCTCGCCGAGTGCTTCGAGTATCTGCGGGGCGACGGAAAGATCGGGCGGGAAGAACTTTGCGAGAAAGCGTCTGAGGTTTTCGATGTAGCTGAGGTCACGGCCTGAGCCGCTCAAAGCCGGCAGGGAAACGACGACCGCGATAGCAAACAATAATAGCGTCGCCCGGAACGCCGTGAAGCGTTCGCGCCAGCCGAGCTCGGGCAGGCCGCTCGTGTTTTTCTGGCTATCCGGCATTGACCTCCCTCATCGACCAACCTTTTTCGACAGGCTCGCCGATCTTTAATTCAACGTCCGCGTATCGCTCGACCAGATCTCGGTCGTGCAGGACACTGATCACCGTACAGCCCTGCTCTTTGCATAACGACCGGAACCGTATCAGCACCTGATCCGCCAGGGCGTGGTCAAGGTTTGACGTCGGTTCATCTGCGAGTATCAGCGTCGGCGATTGAAACAGAACTCGGGCGATCGCAGTCCGCTGCTGTTCGCCGCCCGAAATGTCGCGGACCGGTTTGTGCACAAGGCCGCCGAGCCCCAGTTCGCCGAGGATCTCGAACGCCGCCTCGCGATCCTCGCGTCCGAAGCCCGCAAGCGTCTGCCACCAACGGTATTGGCCAAGCCTACCGCACAGCACGTTCGTAAGCACGCTCAGCTCATTTGTCAGCCGCAGATGCTGAAAGACCGTGCCGACCGCCGTGCCGCCGAGCCCGCCGAGATTCACACTTCCGGCCGCCGCGGGAACGTTGCCGTTCAGGCACGCGAGCAGGCTCGACTTGCCCGCACCGCTCGGCCCGGTGACGGCAAGGAAGGAGCCGCGCGGCAGCGACCATGTCATATCGCTGAAAAGCAGCCGGCCCCCGCGTTCAAGCGAGAGCCCGCTGCATTCGACTGCCGCCGGTTTTTCTGCGACGAACCGGTCCATTTACTTCGGAACGACGACCAGCGCCTCCTTCAGCGGTTTCAGGTGTGCTTCCTGGTCGGCCTCGACCAGCTTCGACGTGAAGAGCTTGTCGCGAAGTTCGGTGTTGCCGCCGTCGTTCATCGAAAGCAGTGCCGCCTTTAGCTTGTCGCGGTCGGCACCCGTAATGGTCTTTCGCACCGCGATGATATGCGTCGGCACGGCACCCTGTTCGGCGACCTTTTTCAGCTTCGCCCGCTGCTCGTCCGTCAGGTGTTTGTTCTCATCGAGAACGTAATAGCTAACCGCCGCCGCCTCGGCTTCGCCGTTAAGAACGCGCTCGACCGCCGAGACATAGCCCGTACCGAAAAAGACGTTGCCCTTGCCGAAAAACTCTTCGGGGTCGTTCTTGTCCGAGACTAGGTTCTTCTGCCTCAGGTCCCAC
>JAUCQE010000080.1 GCA_030372865.1 Pyrinomonadaceae bacterium | reverse complement strand
GGTTGGGAGGCCGTGGGAACCCGAGCCTGAGGTCGACGAACGAAGCGTCAATTCCCAGCGAGGCAGCCGACAAGGCTATTCGAGGGGCAGGCACAGGCGGCGACGTCGCAAGCACGTCGGCCGGAAGCGGGATCTTTATACCCGACTCCGACTGCTGCCGATGGACACTTACGGTTGTAAGTTCGTTGCAATCAGTTTCGCAGCAAGGCTTGGCCGCCATGTACGGCTGCTCGGAATGCTCCCGCTCGCAGCAGCTCGACACGGCGTGGTCATCGCCCATGCCGATACACTCGCACAGCCCCGCCCAGACATTGCCTGCTACGGTCAGTACAAAAATGAATGCTACTATGCGTCTAAGCATACCCAAACTTGAATATGGACTTCCGCCCCAATATTTGTCAAGCCGTTTATTTACGCGGTCTACGCCCGGCGGCCGTATCAATACTGTAGTCGTCTACAGGTGAAAAAACCGTTCCAGACAGCTAAATAGCCTTGAGCGCACCCGCGATCGCGGCGAGCGTTTCGTCCATATCCGCACGGGAATGTGCGGCCGAAACAAAGCACGCCTCGAACTGCGACGGCGGAAGGTAAACGCCGGATTCCAACATCTTGTTGAAGAACGCAGCGAACCGGGCCGTGTCCGACGTCTTTGCCGTATCGAAATCAACGACCTGTTGATCTGTAAAGAAAAGCGTGAACATTGATCCGCAGCTGTTCAGGGTCAACTGCATTCCAAGGTCCGAAAGAATGCTCCGGATTCCGTCGTAAAGGTATTCGCAGGATGAACCGAGACTCGAATAAAAATCCGGACTCTCATCGATCACTCGCAGCGTCTCTATACCGGCCGCCATCGCCAGCGGATTACCCGAAAGCGTGCCTGCCTGATAGACCGGGCCGCTCGGAGCCACAAGCTCCATAACGTCACGCCGCCCGCCATACGCGCCGACCGGCAGGCCGCCGCCGATTATCTTTCCAAAGGTCGTAAGGTCTGCGTTGATGCCGTAAAGTTCCTGCGCGCCTCCACGTGCAACACGGAAGCCGCACATCACTTCATCAAAAACAAGCAGAATGCCCTCGGCCGTGCAGAGCTCGCGAAGCTTTTTCAGAAAATCGCGATCGGCCATAACGCAGCCCATGTTGCCCGCGACGGGCTCGATGAAGACCGCTGCGATCTCGCCGCGGTTCTCTTCGACCAGGCGTTCGACCGACCCGATGTCGTTATAACGAGCGTTAAGCGTGTCCTTCGCCGTGGCCTTCGTGACGCCGGGGCTGTCCGGCAAACCGAGAGTAGCGACGCCGGAGCCGGCCTTGCTGAGGAATGAATCGCCGTGGCCGTGGTAACAGCCCTCGAATTTAACGATCTTCTCCCGTCCCGTGAAACCGCGGGCAAGCCGCATCGCGCTCATCGTCGCTTCGGTACCGGAGTTGACCATTCGGACCATCTCGACCGACGGCACAAAGTCCTTGACCAAGCGGGCCATCTCGACCTCTCGCTCACCGCACGCGCCAAAGCTCGTACCGCTTTCGGCCGCTTCGCGTATTGCTGCGATGACCAGGTCATGCGCATGCCCGACTATCATTGGGCCCCATGATCCGATGTAATCGATGAATTCGTTGCCGTCGACGTCCGTCATCCGCGAGCCCTTCGCGCTCTTGAAATAGAGCGGGTCGCGGCCAACGGACTTGAAAGCGCGGACAGGGGAATTGACCCCGCCGGGAATATGGAGCTTCGCCTCCGCAAACAATTCGGTGCTTCTAGTTGTATCCATTTCTTAAATGATCCGTGCCGCTTC
>JAUCQE010000079.1 GCA_030372865.1 Pyrinomonadaceae bacterium | reverse complement strand
TTCCACCAGAAGACGGAATCCGAGATACACAGCGCTGTCTCGTGGGCTCGGAGATGTGTATAAGAGACAGCTTTATGGCCACCGACGCGACCCCGAAGGCTACGCAAAGGCCCTTGAGGACTTCGACGCCCGCCTGCCGGAGATATTTGACGCGATGAAGGACGACGATCTGCTCGTCATAACTGCCGACCACGGCAACGACCCGACCTTCCGCGGCAGCGACCACACCCGTGAATACGCACCGTTGCTGGCCTACGGCAAAAATGCGAAGGCGGGGGTTGATCTCGGCACCCGCGGTTCGCTCGCGGACATCGGCAAGACCATCGCCGCCAACTTCGCCCTCGAACTCCCCGCCGGCGAGAGCTTTTTGGAAGAGATCACCTGATGTTCGAAGACATTCGCGACAAGATTCGCAGTTTGGTCCGGTCGCTCAACTACGTTATGACCATCCACGGCGAGGAGGAAATGAACAATGACCGGCTTTCTATCTTTGACGTTGAGGCGGCATTGTTAAGTGGTGAGATCGTCGAACATCAACGCGACGAGGGAACGCGAGAATCGAAATATTTAGTTGCCGGCAGAACGATCGATGGCGATGAAATAATACTCGTGACAAAAATAGGTATTACGGGCAAACTAATAATCATTACGGTTTTTCGAGAAGAAAGCGGATATGAGAACTGATCTGATGAAATGCGAGATCTGCGGTGAACAGGGGGCGAGGGTGATACACGTTGCCCGCAGTTACGGCTCCGGTGCCGACCTTTTGGTCATTGAGAACGTCCCGGTAGTTTCATGCCCCCATTGCGGGGAGAGTTATCTCACTTCCGAGACTTTGCGGGCGATCGAGGGCATTAAACGGAACCGTTCGACCGTTGCTTCTCCGCGTACAGTTCCCGTCGCTGCGTTTGTATAGTCGATGTCGATCGTTGTTGCGGGAGGACTAATCATTATGGGTATCGAGAAGTAATATCGGCATTTCGGAGACAATGAAGCGGGGCTTTCAGGCTCCGTTTTTTTGTGCTGTCCCGGCTCTGTTCCGGGCTTGTCCCAGGCTTGTCCCAGGAGTTGTGGGACAAACAAGTCAAGTGTTATCAATGGGTTGCAGGGATTCTCGCGAAAAAAATGTGTGCGCAAATTTGTGAGGTTTTTATGAGATAAATTTGTATCGTTTCCATACGAGTTTTTCCGACTGGATTTTCAAAGATCATGAGGTCCGATAGCCGACCGCTCCGTCGATATTGTGCTATACGTAGGGCAATATAGCAAGGATAATATCTCACGGGTCGGTTCTCGGGCTTTGCCCGTCTATTTGCGGAAAAGCCGTGCTTTTCCGGACGAGCGAAAATTCTCACGCGGCTATGCCGCCCGCTTCACGGGCTGGTTGATCGGGCGTTTCAACTGCGCGTCCTGTTTTTCCTGTTTTCGTATTTTCCCCTTTCGTGGTTAATTTCTCCTTCGTTGGAACCTCGAAACAGGAAAGGAAGAAACACCGCTTTGCGTCTTTGCGGGAAACTTCTTCGCCACCGTCGCTTTAGCTGTCACTCACGCAGGCAGGAACGCCTACGCCCCCGGGCTGGTCACTTGGCACTTGGCACTGGTCCCTGGCCTCCTGATATCGCCCTTGCTTACGCGCGGGCTTTTGCATTTCGAGGCTTACTTTCGCCTTTCTCCTTTTACTTGCGGGCTTTTGCAATTGGGGGCGGTTAGCTATTAGGTTATAGCTGATAGATCGTTCATCTTTTGTTCCGGGAAAATTGTTTATGACCAGACGGTTTTTGGCTTTGTGTGTTTTTGTGGTTGGTTTCGCGTGTTTGGGCGTCGGGCAGAGTGTGGAGGCTCCTTCGCGGCTGCGGCAGGTTATTGAGAATTACGATCAGGACCGCGGGGCGTTCGGGCGTTGGTATTCGGCGGAGACGTCGGAGGCGAGGCGAGGGCGGTTCAGGAAGCTGTATCAGGACCGTTTGGCGGAGCTTGGGCGGATGGATTTCGCATCGCTCGAGCATCACGAGAAGATCGACTACATACTGTTTCAAAACCATCTGCGGCGTGAGCTTGCGGAGCTTGACCGGAATGCGGCCCAGTTGGCGGAGATGGCCTCGATCATCCCGTTCGCGAAGACGATCAGCGACCTCGAGGACCAAAGGCGGCGGCTCGAGACGATAAATGCGGAGAAGGTTGCGGGCATTCTCGACGCGCTCGCGGCACGGATCACGGAGACGCAGAAGGGTTTTGAGAGCGGCGCTATTCAAAAGCCGAAGCGGACAGTCGCTTACCGTGCCGTGCGGACCATCGCCTCGCTGCGTTCGACGCTGCGGAATTGGTACAACTTTCATAACGCCTACGACCCGCAGTTTACGTGGTGGAACAAGAAGCCTTATGAAGCGGTCGAGGACGCGCTGCAAAAGTATTCGACGTACGTTGCCGGAAAGCTCGTCGGCATCGCACCGGATGACAAGACGACGATCATCGGCGACCCGATCGGCCGGGACGCACTGATCGCGGAACTGCAGTTCGAGATGATCCCGTACACGCCTGAGGAACTGGTCGAGATCGCGAACAAGGAATTCGAGTGGTGCGTCGCGGAATTAAAGAAGGCGTCGCGGGAGATGGGCTTCGGCGACGACTATATGAAGGCGATCGAGGCCGTAAAGCAGAAGTACGTTGAGCCGGGGAAACAGCCTGCGTTGATACGCGACTTTGCGCTCGAGGCGATCGAGTACGTTAAGAAGAACGACCTTGTTACCGTGCCGGCCGAAGCGGAAGAGACGTGGCGGATGGAGATGATGTCGCCGGAAAGGCAGCTTGTGGCACCTTTCTTTTTGGGCGGCGAAACGATACTCGTAGCGTACCCAACGGACGGCATGACGCACGAGCAGAAGATGATGTCGCTGAGGGGCAACAACCCGCATTTTGCAAGGGCCGTGACGCATCATGAACTGATACCGGGGCATCATCTGCAGCAGTTCAT
>JAUCQE010000078.1 GCA_030372865.1 Pyrinomonadaceae bacterium | reverse complement strand
GCGACGACGTCGAGTGGTGAGTGGTCGGTCTCACATGCCCAAAGGTTTCCGCCGAACTTCTGCACGATCTCGCAGGGTTCGTCCTTGTCTTCGTACCACGCAACCGGAGTTTCGAAATCGCGCGGGTTTGCGAGGCCGTTCGCGCCGATCGGGCCGAGATCGGGAAGCCGAAACTGCGCACCGTAGTTCTCGCAGATGTAGCCGCGGGCCTCGCCGTCCGCCAATTCGACTTTGAAACGCAGCCCGCGAGGGAGTACGGCGATCTCGCCGGGCCCGACCTGAATCGCTCCGAGTTCAGTCAATATGCCAATGCGTCCCAACTCGGGAACAACAAGCAGCTCGCCGTCAGCGTTGTAAAAATAGCGGTTATCCATGCCTTTGTTGCAGGCATAGATATGAACGGCGATGCCGACCTGAGCGAACAGGTCTCCGTTGCCGGCGATCGTCCGTATCCCCTGAATGAAGTCCGTCGGTTCCGAAGGGATCGGGAACGGGTTCCAGCGAAGCTGGTTGGGCGAGACGGGCAGTTCATCACAGCGGCTTTCCCAGCCGCCGTTGCCGATCTGTCGAAATGGCTTGTGGATAACGCTCGGGCGAATGCGGTATGTCCACGTCCGTTTGTTCCCGCTTCGCGGGACGGTGAACGCAGTGCCGGAGAACTGCTCTGCATAAAGCCCGAGCGGTGCCCGCTGCGGCGAATTTCTTCCAACAGGCAACGCACCCGCGACCGCCTCGGTCGCAAACTCATTTCCAAAACCGGATTGATATTTGAGTTCCATTACCGATGATTTTGCCACGAAAATCGGCAATTGGCACGAGAACTTGAAAGACTAGCGACCAGCCTCCAGGCGCCGGACCAGATCTGCGAAACGCGGGTCTTGCCGAAGACCTTCGAATTCTGGAACGGCCCGAATAAATGGCACTTGGTGGTTTCGGTCGAGAAACGCCTTCTCAAGCCATTCGAATGCGGCGTCATTGTCGCCCAGCCCTGCGTGCACCATCGCAATATCGTAAGGCTGCACATATCGGCGGGCGGAAAGCTGCTTCATCTCTTCGAGCAACCTGCCGGCATCTGCCCGTCGGCCGGTGACCGCAAATGTGTGGGCAAGCAGCGAGGTGGTTTCGGAGTTGCTGCCGGGCCGCGACCGCAGCTTTTCGAGTTCGGCTATCGCTTCAGCGTATCTCCCTTTCCGTGCATACGCGCGGCCGAGGATCAGCCGGGCAAGAAACGAGTTCTCGTCCAGTTCAAGCGTTTTCTCAGCGGCGGCGATCGCCTCGTCATAACGGCCCGCGAAGAACAGAGACCGTGCGACGACCGCGTTGGCGACCGATGAAAGCGGGTCTAGTTCCTGTGCCCTTTTAACCGATGCGATCGCATCGTCGGGCCGGCCGACCGAAACCAGGTAACTCATATAATAGATATGGGTCATCGGGTAGTTCGGGTTGAGTTCAAGTGCCCTTCGGTATTCGCTCTCTGCGGCGCGCCAATCCCACTCATATTGTGACCTTATCCGCAGCATTGTCGCCTGTGCTTCGACGAGGCGGTCGTCCAGCGCAAGCGCTTTTTCTGCCGCGGCCTTCGCCTTCGGAAATACTTCATGCGCGGGCAGGTCGGCGCTGATGGCCATTACGGCGTTCGAGTCCGCCAGTCCTGAGTAGGCGAGCGCATAGTTCGGGTCTTTCTCAATGGCTTGCTGAAAATACTCGATGCTCTTGTTCAGCGCGTCTTCGCTCCGCTTGTTCCAGAAATGAAGGCCAAGAGAATAGAGCCTGTAAGCCTCGGCATTCTCGGTATAGTTCTTGGCTAGACGCGTTGCTTGCTCGCCCGTTAGCGGTAGATCGAGTTTTTTCACAAGGTCCGCAGCTATCGCTCCGGGAAACTCGTAAACGGCATTAAGCCTGCGGCTATATCTCGCTCCCCAGATCTGCGACCCGTCTGATGTATCGATCAGATCGGCCTGGACCGTTAGTTCTTCACCGGCCTGCACGACCCGTCCGGTCAGGATGGCATCGACACCAAGTTCGCGTCCGATCCTCTGGGGGTCGAACTCCCGTTCGCGGTACCTGAATGCCGTCGCGCGCGCCGCAACCTTCAATTCCCGAAGTTCCGACAGGCTGTTTATCAGGCTTTCTGATATGCCGTCGCTGATGTGCTCACTGTTCTCGCCGGATATCGCGTTCTCGAGCGGCATGATGGCAATAGACCTGATCGGCTCATCGCCGCGTCCGAGCGTCATCCACGCGACCGCTGCGATAAGCCCTGCGATAAGCAAAAGAGATCCGAGTTTGTAATAGTTCGTCGTTTCGGCGGTCGGATCCGCCATGGCGGCTTGTTCCTCGACCTTTTCCGCCTCGGCGGCCGGTTCGTCCGGCGTCGAGATGAATCTGTATCCGCGTTTGTGGACCGTCTCGATATACTTCGGTTCCGTCGCACTGTCGCCAAGTTCACGGCGGATCTCGCGGACCGCACGCATCAGAGCGTTATCGGTGACGAAAGTGTCTTTCCAAACTGCGTCAAATATTTCCTGCTTCTCGACGACGCGTCCTCGATTTTCGATCAGATAGACCAGAACGTCGAACGCCCGCGGCGTTAGTTCGCATACCGTCCCCGCCCGGGAGACCGTAAAGGAGTCACGGTCGATCGTCAGATCTCCGATCGAAAACAATCTGGAATTTGGGAGTTGAGAATCGGGCATCAGGTATTAGAGATCCAGCAAAACCACACTAAACAGTATACCGTCAGTTTCTTATCAGGTTTCTGTCACGGTTTCCGGTGCCCGCCGGCCTATATTCATGCCTGTTGCAAAAAACACCAGAGCCTTTTCGGGCAAACCGAGCAAGCAAACAAAGGAGAACCAAAAAAATGCACATTCACAAGCTTTACGATTCTAACCTATCTTACAAGTGTTTCTTTACCGGCCTGATCTTATTGATCGCCGGCATTTCAGCGACGGCCCAGATCGCCGACGGCCCGACCAAGACCCCGGCTCCGCCATTCACCTGCAATAATGCGACCTTGACCGGCGGCTTTGCTACTCGCGGCAGCGGATTTGCACCCGCAAATCCAATGGACCCGACATCGCCGTTGGTGCCATTCGCCAACGTCAGCCTGATGACTTTCGACGGCCAAGGCGGACTGACGAATGCCGCTGTCAACAGCGGCAACGGAACGATCGTCCCTGTAAACAACGCCGGAACTTACGAACTGAATGCAGATTGTACCGGTACTATGACCATCGCGGCCCCGGTCGGAGTTCTTACATTCTATCTGGTCGTCGCTGATCGGGGTCGGGAGTTTTATATGATCTCGACCGTTCGGTCGGTGGTGACGGTCGAGGGCAGCCGCGTTCAGTAACTGCCGTCGAGTAAACCTAGGCGTCGGTACGGCACTCAGCTCGACGCCTGGGGCGGCATCAACTCAAAGAAAAAAACTGGCCGGTAACATCCTTTTTGGGATGTATAATGGCCAAAACATCGGAGACATAAACGATGAACTATTGGATCAAGATCGCCTTGACGAGCATTTCGGTCGCGTTATTTGTGCTGCAGGCCGGGGCACAGACGGCGAGCACTGCTCTGGTTAGCGGAAAGTGGTTCGACGGCAAGGGATTCAAAACGCGTACGATGTATAGCGTTGACGGCCGGTTCGTTTCCAAACGGCCGAAGAATGTCGGCAAGACCATCGACCTCGCCGGACTGTGGGTAATTCCTCCCCTTGCCGAAGCCCACAATCACAGCATCGCGACCGGTGTCACGGACTGGGACAAGAAAGCGGTCTCGGATTTCATTCGCGACGGGGTTTATTACGTAAAGATACAAGGCAATCTTCCGATCTCCGCCGAAGATGCCCGTTCGCTCGGTGTGAACAACGGGAGCGGTCCGGACGTTATCTTCTCGCAAGGCGCCATTACGGCCTCGGGTGGCCACCCGATCGGATTGATAGAGAATGTCCTGCTAAAGCGCGGGTACTTTCCGGGCTATACGAAAGATACTCTGAAGGATCACCGCTATTTCACTATTGACAGCGAGGCCGATCTCGAAAAGAAATGGCCCGCGATCATTGAGATGAAGCGGGATTTTCTTAAGGTGATGTTGTGGGCAGCGGACGAGCATGACATGCGAGCCGCTTCGCCCAAGTTCATGTTCCAGCGTGCACTCGACCCGAAGCTGCTACCTCTCATCGTCAGCAGATCGCATGCGGCCGGCTTACGAGTTTCGGCACACGTGACTACGGCCGCTGATTTCCGCATCGCCGTGGAATCGGGCGTCGATGAGATCTCTCACCTGCCCTATCTCGGCAGCGAACCGATCTCGGCAGCCGATGCAAAGCTCGCAGCGAAAAAGGGCATCGTCGTCGTCACGACCGCAAAGCTTATTACATGGATACCGAAGAACGCTCTGCCGGATTCCGAACGGCCTGGCGTCGAGAAAGCGCAGATCGCGAACCTCAAGATGCTCCTCGATAACAAGGTAAAGGTCGCTATCGGCAGCGACAACACCTCCGATACATCCGTGGCGGAGATCGAGTACCTCCGCGGGCTAAACGTTTTCAATGACCGGACATTGCTGAAAATGTGGACGGAAACGACACCACGCGCGATCTTTCCCGACAGGAAGATCGGAAAGCTTGCGAACGGCTATGAGGCGAGTTTTCTCGCCCTTGAGGCCGACCCGCTTGCAGACCTGATGAACGTAAAGAAGATCAAATACCGCTTTAAGAAAGGACTTCTGCTTGAACCTGCACCGGCGGGGAAGTGATAGGTTCGCGCCGCATCTTGCACGTATCGATACCGGAGCCGAAGCCGTTTGGGATGTGTTCGACAGTGTGAAAGCCGAGCTTTGTGTAAAAGCCCTCGGTGTGCTGTGACGTGCTGGTAAAGAAGGGCAGATCACCCCATTTTTCGCGGCCTTTCTCCATCCGGAAAAGGGTCAATTGTTTTCCAAGCCCTGTGCCGATAAGGTCGTTTCTCACCATTGCCCAACAAAGCGAGATCGTTCGGTCGGCATTTAGGGCGATGCCGCCGGCGGCGACGATCTCGTCAATGATCTCCACGACGAAATAGTCTTCCGAATACTCTGCAAGAAAATCGCGCAACTCTTTCTCTTCCGCCTCGACGAAGAATTTGATCAGGTTCGAGCGAAAGAGCTTTACTACAGCTTCAAGGTCTTCGGGCGTGTAGCGGCGGATATTCATCACGGCTCGATGTCGAAATGCAGAACGTCCTCGCGCGTGCCGAGCGATTCGTAAAGTTTGACGGCTGGCTCATCCGGCGGATCGGCCTGAACGTATATCACCCATGCTCCGATCTCCCAGGCGATCTCGCGCAGTTTATTGATCAGTCCGGTCGCGATGCCCTGCCGCCGATATTCTTCAAGAACCGCAAGATCGTAGATGTAGATCTCCGAACGTTCCTGCTCGAACTTCTGCAGCACATAAGCCGCAAGCCCGCCAACCACCTTGCCATCGGCGATCGCCACAAGCGGAATAAAATCCTCGCGGGCAAGTAGCTTGTTCAGATACTCATCTGAAGGCACCGCCGACTGATATGATTCGTGGTCCTCAAATGCAACAGCGAAGACCCCTAACAGTTCTTTCAACGCACCTAAGTCAGCACTCTCGTATTGCACAGCCATTGGAAAGATTACGGTTAATTTAGTTCTTTGACCTCAAGTCGGTCCGAACTAACAATGATTTCAAACTTCTTCTTTTTCTTGGTTAACTTGGGATTAAGCTTAAACGCATGGGCAGGATAGTTCGTCACTTCTAGTCGAAGTCGGTCAGCGTCTGAATCAGATTTCTTCAGTAACTCGATCTTTGAGATCTCACCGACCAACCCTAGGTCGTAAACTACGCCCGAATAACCGAGGTCGCCATTGTGGACGGCCAGAAAATATCTGTAGCCGCACACGACTTCGGTCTCGACCAGCGGAGCGCAGCTTTCTGAAGAATCGTCGTCATCGATCGCGGCGTTTGAGATATCGTCAAGAGAATAAAGCCGCAAAAAGAAATTACTCTCCGCGGGGCGTTTGGGTTTTACTTCTTTCACCTCGCTCAGATTTAGGATCGTAGCGAGAAGTTCGTTTCCTGTCGGTTTGTTAGTTAAGTCCAATCGCGATTGAGCGTGAACGCCGACTGGAAGAATCAGGAACAATACAAAGAATGAACAAAAATACTTCATGACACCCCGCATTGTAGTCGTTACAGATTTCCACGCCTTCGCTGCTCTTCTTCGATCGAGACGAAGAGTGCCTTGAAGTTTCCTTTGCCGAAGCCTTTGCAGCCTTTGCGCTGGAGAATCTCGTAGAAAACGGTCGGGCGGTCTTCGACAGGTTTCGTGAAGATCTGGAGCAGGTAGCCTTCATCGTCACGGTCGACGAGGATGCCGAGCCGTTTCAGGTCCTCAATGCTTTCGTCGATCTCGCCGACGCGTGCCGGGATCTCGTCGTAATAGGTATCAGGCACGCGAAGGAATTCGATGCCGTTCGCCTGGAGTTTAGCGACCGTGTGCAAGATGTCTTTGCAGAGAAGCGCGACGTGCTGTGCACCAGCCGAACGGTAGAAATCGATATATTCCTGGATCTGCGATTTGCCGCCCTTGCCCTCGGCGGGTTCGTTGATCGGGAACTTGATATTGTGTCCGCCGTCGCTCATCACGATCGACATCAGCGCGGAATATTCGGTCGAGATGTCCTTGTCGTCGAAGGTAATGTAGCGTTCAAATCCCATCACGTCGCGATAAAAATCGCACCAGTAGTTCATCTTGCCGAGCTCGACGTTGCCGACGATGTGATCGACCAACTGGATGCCGACCTCTTCGCCGGCGACTTCCTGTGCGGTGAATCCGGGCAGGAACGGGCCGGAATAGTTGTGGCCGTTATTGTTGTTGTACGAGATGAACGAATGGATCGTGTCGCCATAAGTGGCGATCGCCGCATGGCGGACGTTTCCGTTATCGTCCTTCCAGTCACGAGGCTCGATCACTGGTGTCGCACCGCGTTTTACGGCCTCATTAAAGGCGTGGTCGGCGTCCTCCACCAGAAACGCGATGTCGCGAACGCCATCGCCGTGCTGCTTGATGTGCTCGGCCGCCGGGTGCTCCGGCGTCAGCGGCGTCGTTAGAATGAAATTCACCCGGTTTTGCCTGAGCACATAGCTCGTCACCTCACGGTCGCCCGTCTCGAGCCCGCGGTATGCCACCCGCGAAAACCCGAACGCCTTCCGGTAATAAAACTCCGCCTGCTTCGCATTGCCGACGTAAAACTCAACGTGATGTATCTTCTTTAGTCCTAAAGGATTCTTTTGATCAGTCATTTTCTTATTTCATCGCCAATTCAGGAACATTGGCGTTCTCGTAATTCTCAATTAATGCCGAGATCACATCCATCAATGAAGCAAGCGGATGGGATTCGTCCTCGCCGACTTGATCGACCAACTCGTCCAGCATAGCTACGAGCCGATCGTAATCGGCCTCATTCCGGGGAACGAAGACTGTTTCCGAAACGTTGGTCCAAGATTTAACATCGACGGTCTGCATATTTACTCCTTCCACTTTCCCGAGTCATAATCGCTGTGCGTCAAAACCGCCCGGATATAGATCTTCTTCCTATTGTAATGTATCGCTGCGATCAATCGGACTTTGTTTCCGCCAATGTTGAAGACGGTTAACCTCCCTACCTTGTCAGCCGCCGGAAATATTTCGCGTACTTCCTCGATCGAGGCGAATTCGTTCTGCTTCATTTGACGATACCACGCGGTCAGAGCGTTGTTTGTCTCAGGATATCTTTCGGCAAACTCGTTGAGACGTTTGCGGGCAATGACGTGCACCTATTTCTCCCGCCAGATTATGAACGCGTTATCGAGGCGTTCCATCCCGATCTTCGGGTAATATTCCATCGCGGCCGGGACGGAGAGCAGAAGGACCATCGATTCTTCACCGGCGGCTTCTTTTGTCAGTTCCACCAGTTTTCGCCCGACGCCTGCTTTCTGATGTGACGAGGCGACAGCGAGGTCGGCGAGATACGTGCTCCAGGCTCCGTCGGTTATCGAACGCGAGATGCCGACCAATCGGCCGTCTTCGCGTGCGGTAACTACGAGGTTCGAGCCTGCGAGCATCCGACCGATGCGTTCTTCGTCGTCTGTCGGCCGCGGAAGCCCGGAATCCCTGTAAAGCTCAACGACCTCATCGGCATTCACCGTGCCGTTAATCTCGTAGTCGATCATTTACTTCCTGCCGAACGATTCGATGTATTTACGCGTCACTTCTTTCAGTTCCGCATATGACGGGATGACGAAAAGCACCGGCTGCATGTCGGAGTACGTATACTCGTGGTTGATCACTTCTTCGAGGTCGAACGGCCGCCGCTCTACCTCGTCCGAGAAAGCGTGCTCAAGCTCGCCGAAACTCGACAACAACCCTGCACCGTAAGCTTTGATCTCGCCTTCGTGTTCGACGAGGCCGAACTCGACCGTGTACCAATAAAGCCGTCCCAATTCCTCGATCTGTTTGTCCGTCGCGATTCGTGCACCGTGCCCGATGAACTGTGAGAAATCGGCAAAGCTTGGGTTGGTAAACATCGGTATATGCCCGATCGCTTCGTGGACGATGTCCGGCTCCGGCGTGTACGCCGGCTGGGAATGGTGACGGATATACTGCGTGCACAGCATCACGCGGTAAGACAACCATGAAAGGAAAGCACGGGTTTCGACTAGTCCTTCGATCGGCGCTAACCGGAAGCCGGTAAGCTCGCGAAGCCGCCGGTTCATCTCCGATAATTGCGGTATTTGATCGGTCTTTATGCCGAGGTCTTTCTTCGCCCGGAGGTAAAACGGGCTTGCGTATTTTTGCTGGAGTTCTTCAAGCTCTTCGGCAACGTAACGCCAGACTCGCTGTTCACGCGGGCTGTAATCGACGTCCGTGATCTCGCCCGTCATACGGAAATTCTTCGAGAGACTTGCGATATAGTCTCGCCGCTTTCGGTACTCGGGATCTTTAGCTCCGGGATGATCGAGGTGAAGTTCGTTGATATTCTCGAACTTCATATCCTTGAACTCTGGCAGGTCCTGGTCGGAAACCTGGAAATTCTCTATCGCAAACTCGCTTTCAGTGACGGGTACCGTCTTATTGGTCGGCATGGCTGCAGGCTCCTTCTAACACGTTTGATGCAGGGCACGTATGGGCCGTTAGTCCCAAATACTACAGTTTAGCTCTAAAAACGGCTTTCTTGAATAAGGATTGTTACATTATCGGCCGCGATCACTTTACAAAATTAATTTCTTTCGCTGGAATACTTAACGATATGGATCCGATTGACTCCGGCAGCTAAGTTTTCAGTTTTATGATGGACGAAATAGACAAGAAACTTCTCCGCGAACTGCAGGAAGACGCACGGATAACCTATGCAGAATTGGGCCGGCGTGTCGGGCTAACAACGCCGGCCGTTATTGAGCGCGTCCGCAAGCTTGAAGACGCCGGAATAATTACCGGCTACCGCGCCGAGATCGACACGTCTCGCGTCGGGCTGCCGATAACGGCGTTCGTACGTATGAGCATCGCCGGCGTCGATTACAGCCACATCATCGAGGTCGCTCAAGAGTCGCACGAGGTGCTCGAATGTCATAGGGGCACTGGCGGCGATTCCTTTATAATGAAGATCGCCGTTGCCTCGGTCGAGCACTTGCAGGAGATGATCGACCGCCTGACGCCGTACGGAATAACCACGACGACCATCGTGCTCTCGTCACCCGTGAAGCGACGCACGATCGAATCCGGTATTAGATGAACGACGAAAAGGGGCCCGGGTAACCCTAAATAAATAGACGCCCGGAACAAGTGTCGCAGGCGTCTTGATGTATGAACGAGCCGCTTCGGGTCAGGCCTTCGGCCGTCCGTTCGCTTCCTGTTTCTTGCGATGTTCGACGAAGTACTGCGTTGCGGGGTCCTGCTTCGGGCGGTTCTGCTTTAGGGTATTCCAGACAAGCTCGACAATGTCCTCGACCTTCGCCGAGCCCATCCGCTGTACGTCCGATTCTGAAATCCGTATCTCAAATACCTTCTCGAGCGTATTTACAGTGTCCGGGTGGTCGACCGCGTCCTGCAGAAAACTGAGATTGCCATGAAAGTCGTCGTCAGCGGCAAGCCGCGACAGGTCCGACCGGGTCTCGCTTTCGAGCACTTTGCGTACGCCGATCGAAACAAACTCGGGAATTCCTCTTGCCGCAAAATAGTGCTGGTGAAATTCTTTGTAGGTCAGCGGCCGCCTGCCGTGAAACGCGGTATCCAGCCTCCGTGCCGCAGCTCGTGCCCGCAAGTACGAAAGTGACATCACCGCCGTCACGATGAGGACCAAAATACCTGTGCAAGCACCCACTGCTATCAGACCGTAACTCATATTCTCTTGCCGAAGCCCATCTTATCAACGGCTTCCCTGGACTCCTCAGTAAACGCCACTACTTAGTAACTCGCTCGAAATCGTTTCCCGCGTATGTCAGCGCGGTGATCGTTCCGTCTTTACCTTTTGTGAATTGAATCACCTCGCCTCTTCCCGGGATCAGCTCGACTCTTATAGTATCCGGCCGGGTAAAATTCGTCGCCACGGAACGCATCGTCCCGAGTTTGACGGTGAATCCCGTTCCGTTGCTTTCGACCACGACGGTACCGAAAAGTTTGTTTTCGAATCTGCCCGTATACTCACTGACCGGCTTTGTAAGCTGACTTGCACGCTTGGCACGTTCGGCAAACCCGGCCATCATTTGCTTCTTTCGGTTCTCATAGGCGACGACCAGTTCCTGAAGCTGTTTCGAATACGCCTCTACGGCCTTGGGACCTTCGAGCAGCCTATCATAAGCGAACGTCGCTAACAGGTCGGCCGCCTGGCCGCCGGCTGCATCGTCGTTGACCATCACCGCAACACCGATCTTCGATTCAGGCAGGTACGAAACGTGCGACCGGTAACCGGGAAAACCGCCGTGATGGTAGATCACCTTCCGTCCTTTGTATTTTCCTATCTGCCAACCAAGGCCGTACTCGCCTGCTCCGGAAAACGGCGGCATTTCACGTTCGTTAGCCGTGTAACCCGTGTGGACAGCTTTCAACACTTCCTCCGGAAACACCTGCTTGCCGTTGAGCCTGCCGTCGTTGATGTTCACCAACAGCCAGCGTCCAAGGTCTGATACGCTCGCAAACATCCCGCCCGCCGACTGCATGGTTGCATCCGTTTTCGGAAGCCGTGAGGGAGTGCTCTTGCCGGTTTCGAGATCGATAATATACGGCGAAGCAACCGTCCACTTTTTCGCCTTTGCCCGCGAGATGTACGCGGTCGTATTCCGCAGTCTTAGCGGATCGAAAACTTCCCGCTGCAGCAGATCTTGCCAGCGCATCTTCAAGTGGTTCTGTAGCAGAACCGCGTAAATGTTGTAGCCGAGGTTCGTATAGGCGTATTTTCCGTATGCCGACTCGTCGAATGTAGTGGCAGCCGCAAATACGTTCGCCATTTCCTTCGGCTCGCTCTCTCCCGAGAATGCCATGCGAAAACCGAGCGCACTATTTCGCAGGCCGCTCGTGTGAATGAGAAGGTCGCGGATGGTCACTTTCTCCAGTATCTCGTTTTTCAAGGTCAATCCGGAGGCGTAATTCAAGATCGGGTCGTTCAGTTTTATCTTGCCCTCACGGTCAAGAAGGGCCGCTGCAAGAGCGGTGAAGGACTTGGTGGACGAGGCGATGTAAAACAACGTGTCTTCATTCGCCTTGGTCCCTGCTTCGCGGTTGGCAAGGCCAAAACCGCGTTCGTAGACGATACGGTCGCCTGCGACGACGACGATAGCCGCACCGGGTATCTCAGGCAGATTCTCAAGAGTCGTTCGGACGTATTCGTCCAAGTCCGTAGTGAACTGCTTATCGATGCGAGGTGTGTTAGTTTGCCCGATCGCCAACCCACAGGCGGCAAACAGAAAGACGAGCAGATGCGAAACTGTTCTTTTCATAAGATCTACAAACGCTTTAATGCAGGCTTTACGGACAGCGGCCGAAGAATGTTCCCGGCCCTGCATTGCGTTTGACGTTCGCATCCAACTATTGATATCGACTCTGACTAATGGCTCCAGGCGACTTGGCTCTTTAGCCGGATGATCGACCGTTCGAGCCCGATGACCTCGAAGACCGAAAGCATCGACGGGCCGACCGCGACGCCCGTGAGCATCGTACGTGCACCGTTCATCACGACGCCGAGCTTTGTGCCTTTCTCTTCGGTAAAGGCCTTTACGATGGTCTCGATGTTCGCTTCGGAAAACACTTTTGCAGCGCCGGACGACGGATTGACCTCATCGCCGAACTCGGCTTCGAAACGCTCGGCGAGCTCCGGCATCCACGTTTTGAGTTCCGGGAACTTCGTGAGGTTCTTAGCTACTGCCGCCGGATCAAAATCGTAATCCTCGCTAAAGTATGCGCGGCCCTGTGACGAAAAGTCCTTCAGGGTAAAGAATCGCTGACGGATCAAATCGACGGTGTACTCGTACCAGGCACGTGAGCCAACCTCGAACGGCACTTCCGGTGGTCCGCCGGCTTCGGGTTTCGTGTAGCCCTCGCCCTCATCGTATTCTTCGCGCCAAAGCTTGGCCGATCTTAGTTCCGCCTTAACGTGCGGCAGCAGGTCGCGAACCGGCATCGTGCGGATATATTCCGCGTTCATCCAGATCGCTTTGTCGTCCGTCCATTTCCGCGGGTCGTCCGGATGAAAGTTAAAGACGGCGTTCGAACGGTGAATGCCCTCGAGCGAGAACTTATCGATGAGTTCGTCCATCGAATAGATCTCCTGCTCCTCGCCTGCCGACCAGCCAAGCAATGCCAGGAAATTACGAAACGCCTCCGCGAGAAAACCCGCGTCGCGGTATGTCGTCATCGAAACGACCTCGCCGTGCTTTCGCTTTGACAGCTTGCCCTTGTTCGGCGCCATGATCAGCGGCAAGTGGGCAAATGCCGGCGGCGTCACGCCGAGCGCTTCATAAATGAGTATCTGCTTGTACGTGTTCGTCAGGTGGTCCTGCCCGCGGATGACATTGGTTATCTTCATCTCGATGTCATCGCAGACGACCGCAAGGTTGTAGAGCTGTCTCTTATACACATCTGACGCTGCCGACGAGTTCCGAA
>JAUCQE010000077.1 GCA_030372865.1 Pyrinomonadaceae bacterium | reverse complement strand
GCTTCGCCGATCGAGGCATTGGCGGCCATGTTGATGCTGCCTGACCATTCGTACAGGTCCATTGGGTACTGCGACGTATCCCACGACGGCGGATGGAGCGGCCAGACCTTGCCGACGTGTTCGGGCTTCATTATCAGCACGCCCGTCGCGATCGGCCCGCCGAGCCATTTGTGCAGCGAGGTCGCAAGAAAATCACACCCGATCGCCTCAAAATTCACGTGCAGCATCCCGACACTCTGGGCCGCATCGACGAGCACCGCGACGCCGCGTTCGCGTGCTGCCTTTGTCACCTCGGCGACCGGCAAGACCTCGCCCGACCACGCGCTGACGTGCGATATCAACAGTAGTTTCGTCTTTGCGGTGATGGCTTTCCTAACCCGTTCGACCAGCACGAGTTTGTCGTCCTCAACTCCCGGCACCTCAACCGTCTTCACCACGACGCCATCGCGTTTAGCGCGCTGGAGGACGACCTCGACCATGTCCGGATATTCGTGGTTCGTGACAAGGATCTCGTCGCCGGCCTTAAGCGGAAAGCCGTGAAGGACCGTGTTCAATCCGACGGTCGCGTTCTGCATCAGCGCGTAGTGGTTCTCGTTCGTCCCGAGCAATTTTGCGAGCTCCGCACGGAAGCTGGCAGTTCCCATCAACTGCTTTCCATAACGCTCGGCGGGCGCGCCGCTCAGGTCTTTCGAGCGGCGAATAAATGCTTCTAAAACGGTCGAACTCGTGGGCGACGTATTAGCATGGTCAAGATCCAGAAAATCGGTCGGCACAGCATAATACCCGCGGACCTTCCGCCAAAACGCATCGTCGCTCGCGAACTCAGCCACACCGCTCTGCGACTCAGCCTGCAGGACATCGCCAAGCGCCGCCGCCGAACCCGGCAGCAAACTACCCCACAACCCAAGCGCCGCAACCCCGCCCGTTCGTCTGAAAAATTCCCGCCGCTCCATCTACTGCCCTTTAGCCCTGCTTCCGCCCGATCATATCCAGGCCGACGGCGGCGACGAGGATCGAGCCTTTTATGATGTCCTGCATAAAGTCTCGGACGTTGAGGAGCGACATTCCGTTGTCGAGGCTGGCCATTATCAGTGCGCCGAGGCATGCTCCGAAGACCGTGCCGCGGCCGCCCATCAGCGACGCCCCGCCGATAACGCAGGCGGCGATGGCGTCAAGTTCTTTTAAGACGCCGGCATCCGGTGCGGCACTGCCGACGCGGGCGGTAAATATCAGTGCCGAAACGCCGGTCAACGCGCCGAGCAGTGCATAGACCTTTATTACGTTCCGCTTGTTGTTGATGCCCGAAAGCCGCGCCGCCTCGGGGTTGCCGCCGATGGCGTAGAGATAGCGGCCAAATGTGGTCGAGGTCGTGATGAATGCGCCGATTATCGCGATCGCGACAAAGATCATCACCGGCACGGGAATGCCCTGATAATCGTTCATCACCCATATGAACGCGACGATGCCGGCCACAGGAATGATGGCCCCGAGCATCGCCTTTCCGTAATTGGCCTCGCCAAGCCCGTATTGCTTGACCGCGCGTGCCGAGCGGTACGCAAGCATCACGACCAGTCCGATAGCAACGCCTGCTATTATCCATCCGGCCGTCCTCGATAGATTCCCCTGGCCGGTGAACTTGAACGTGTCTTCGGATATCGGCACCGTGTTGCCGCTCAGCAGCCATTTCACCGCACCCCGCCACGCGAGCAATCCGCCGAGCGTAACGATAAATGCCGGAATGTTGAAATAGGCGGTCAACGCTCCCTGAAACATCCCGATCGCGACAGCGACGATAACGGCGAGCGCTATCGAGACCGGTATCCCGTACTCGAGTATCGACAGCGAGTAAGCCGCGATGCCGCCCGCAAAGCCGAGCACCGACCCGACCGAAAGGTCGATGTTCGCCGAAACGATCAGCATCAGCATGCCGACGGCGAGTATGCCCGTCACCGACATCTGCGTCATCAGGTTCGACAAGTTTCGCGGCGTCAAAAATATCGAGTTCGTCGCCCAATGAAAATACGCCCATATCGCCGCAAGCACCGCGATCATCACGTACGCCCGCAAAGAGGATGTATCGAACTTTGAGGTTTTGGTTTCTTCCATGTTCGGTTCAAATCAAACTTCTGCTGAAAATAGAGCCTTCAACGCAGAGGTCGCTGAGGTTTTCGCAGAGAACGCTGAGGGAGAAAGAGAGAGATCATTACTCATTCATGTAACCCCAGGACTCTGCGTCGTACTCCGTCGGTTAATTTCAGGACATTGAAATTGATCAGCAGGCCGACGTTCCAGCCTCCGATGCTCAAGTAAGTTACGAGCTGGGCCTCATGGATCGCGGCGATCGCCTCGATCGACTTGATCTCAACGACAACGCTCCTAGCAACAAGAAAATCGAGCCTGTATCCGCATTCCAGCTTTACTCCCTTGTATTCGACCGGCAACGGCTTCTGCTTTTCAAACGGGATCCCACTGAACTCGAACTCACGTTCCAAACAGCTCTGATAAGCACTCTCCAAAAGCCCCGGCCCAAGCTTCCTGTGAACCTCAATAGCCGCCCCGATCACCTGCCCGGTGATCACGTTAAGTTGGGAGGAATCCATAAACGTCTCTCTTCTCTCTTCTCTCTTCTCTCTTCTCTGCGAAAATCTCCGCGTCCTCTGCGTTGAAAAGATCTAAAAAATTTTCTAAGCCGATCCGGTCGCGGCCGCCATTACTTTCTCCGGCGTTGCTTCCGCACGCGAGAATTCTCCCGTCTTCCTGCCTTCATGCAGTACGATCAAACGATCCGAAAGCCCCAGCACCTCTGGCAGTTCCGACGACACCAGCACGATCGCCAAACCCTCTTTCGCGAGCTTGTTTATCTCGGCATATATCTCCTGCTTTGCCCCGACGTCGATGCCGCGTGTCGGCTCGTCGAGGAACAGCACCTTCGGCTCGGTCAGCAGCCATTTGCCGAGCACGACCTTTTGCTGGTTGCCGCCCGAGAGCGTTCCCGCCACGGTCATCGGCGAGTTCGCCTTTACCCGCAGCGACGCCATCGGCCCCGCGACCGCCGCATTCTCGCGCGCCGGGCTCGTCAGGAAATTTCCGGATATGCGTTTCAACGCCGCGAGCGTCATATTGTCGAGTATCGTCTGCTCGAGTATAAGCCCGTACCGCTTGCGGTCTTCGGTAACGAACCCGATGCCCTGCCGTATGGCTTCCGCCGGAGAATTGATCGACACGGGCCGTCCGTCGATCAATACCTCGCCCGAATGCTTGCCCTGCCACGCACCAAAGATGGTCGTCAAAAGTTCGGTCCGCCCGGCACCCATCAGGCCCGCGATCCCGACGACCTCGCCCTTGCGGACCGAAAAGGAGACATCGTTAACTAGTTTCTTGCCCGCGACGTCCTGCGAATACGCCGTCAGACCGCGGACCTCAAGCACCGTCTCGCCCATTTTGTGTTCGGAGACCGGAAAGATGTCCCCGACCTCGCGGCCGACCATCAGGGCGATGACCTTGTCTTTGGTGAGGTCCGCCGCCTCGTGAGTGCCGACGGTCCGGCCGTCGCGGAGCACCGTGATGCGGTCGCTCATCTCGAAGACCTCGTCGAGCTTGTGTGAGATGTAGATCATCCCGACACCGCGTTCTTTAAGCCGGCGAAGGATGTCGAAAAGTATCTCGACCTCCGATTCGGTGAGTGCGGCGGTCGGCTCGTCGAGCACGAGGATGCGGGCGCTTTGCGAAAGTGCTTTTGCGATCTCGACAAGCTGCTGGCGGCCGATGCCGAGATTGCCGACCGGCACACGCGGGTCGATGTCGAGCCTGAGGTCCTGCAGCAGCTGCGACGCGCGATGATAGAGTTCCGACCAGTCAATGATGCCGAACCGCGACGGCTCGCGGCCGAGGAATATGTTCTCGCCGACGGTCAGTTCTTTTACGAGCGAGAGTTCCTGAAAAATGATCGAAACGCCCGCCGTCTCTGAATCGCGGACGCCGCGAAACTCCCGCACGCGGTCGTCGATCAATATCTCGCCGCTGTAGGTGCCGTGCGGATAGACGCCCGAAAGCACCTTCATCAGGGTGGATTTCCCGGCTCCGTTCTCGCCGACAAGCGAATGGAACTCTCCGGCTTCGAGCGTCAGGCTGACACCGTCAAGCGCCCGAACACCGGGAAACTCCTTAACGATGTCCTTCATTTCGAGAAGCGGCATATTTATTTGACTTAATTGGGACCGGTTCGCCCGACGGCGTTAGAAAAGCTTTTCGGAATTCTACACGGTTGCGTTCGCCGTTACAAAACACTGAACGATCGACAGGCGTTATGAAATTTTAAAGTCCAAGTCGGTTTGCCTTATACTTGTTGCCTATGTCCGAGCCAACCGCCATCGAATCCATACTCAACGAGAACCGCGTTTTTCCGCCGCCGCCGGAGTTTTCGGCGAATGCGGGCGTCAAGAGCTTTGAGGAATACGAAAAGCTCTATGCCGAAGCCGCCGCCGACCCCGAGGCATTCTGGGCACGGCAGGCCGAGCGTCTGCATTGGTTCAAGAAATGGGACACCGTCCTCGAGTGGAACGAACCCTTCGCGAAATGGTTCGTCGGCGGGAAGATCAATGTCTCGTACAACTGCCTCGACCGTCACCTCGACACCTGGCGGCGTAACAAGGCGGCGATCATCTGGGAAGGCGAACCCGGCGAGATCAAGACGATCACATATCTGCAGCTTCACCAGGAGGTCTCGCGGTTCGCGAACGTCCTGAAGAAGATGGGCGTAAAGAAAGGCGACCGCGTCGCTCTTTATATGCCGCTGATTCCGGCACTCGCCGTCGCGATGCTTGCCTGCACACGCATCGGCGCGACGCACACCGTCATCTTCGGCGGCTTTTCTGCCGATGCGATCCGCGACCGCGTCGACGACGGGCAGTGCACGATGGTCATCACAGCCGACGGCGGTTATCGCCGCGGCTCTGAGATAAAGCTTAAAGACGTCGTCGACGAGGCCCTCCGCGAGGCCCCGAGCGTTGAGAACGTCATCGTCTTTCAGCGGACGGGCTCAAAGGTGAAGATGTCGCCCGGCCGCGACCACTGGTGGCACGAACTTACCAAGACCGTCGACACCGAATGCCCGGCCGAAGAGCTGGATTCCGAACATCCGCTCTACATCCTTTACACCTCTGGCACGACCGGAAAGCCGAAAGGAATTCTCCACACCACCGGCGGTTACCTGACGCAGGCCGCGTACACGACGAACCTCGTCTTTGACCTCAAGGACAACGACATCTACTGGTGCACCGCCGACATCGGCTGGGTGACCGGCCACAGCTACGTCGTTTACGGCCCGCTTGCCGAAGGGACGACCGTCTTTATGTACGAAGGCGCGCCGAACCACCCTGAGCCCGACCGCTTCTGGGACATCATCGAGCGCCACAAGATCAATATCCTTTACACCGCCCCGACTGCCATCCGCGCGTTCATCAAATGGGGCGAACAGCACCCGCTCAAGCACGACCTCTCTAGTCTCCGGCTTCTGGGAACCGTCGGAGAGCCGATCAACCCGGAAGCCTGGATGTGGTACCACGCCGTCATCGGCAAGCGAAAATGCCCGATCGTCGACACTTGATGGCAGACCGAGACCGGCTCGATGATGATCTCACCGATCCCCGGTGCTACGCCAACCGTTCCCGGCACCGCCACGCGGCCGCTGCCCGGCATTGAGGTCGATATCGTAACGAAGGCCGGCGTGCCCGTCCGCGACAACGAAGGCGGCTATCTCGTCATCAAGCGTCCGTGGCCGTCGATGCTCCGCACGCTGTGGGGCGACGACGAGCGGTACAAGCACGCTTATTGGTCGGAGATTCCCGGCGTCTACTTTGCCGGCGACGGAGCTCGCCGCGACGAACGCGGTTATTACTGGATAATGGGCCGCGTCGACGACGTCATCAACGTCAGCGGCCATCGCCTCGGCACCGCCGAGGTCGAATCCGCGCTCGTCAGCCACGAAGCCGTCGCCGAGGCCGCCGTCGTCGGCCGCCCCGACGATCTCAAAGGCCAGGCGATCGCCGCGTTCGTCACGCTTGAAGGCGGACGCACCGGCAGCGACGAGCTCAAGAACGCGCTTCGTGCCCACGTCGCGAAAGAGATCGGTGCCCTCGCAAAGCCCGATGACATCCGCTTCACCGACGCCCTGCCGAAAACGCGTTCCGGCAAGATAATGCGCCGCCTGCTTCGCGAGGTCGCCGCCGGCGGCCAGGTCGCGGGCGACGTCACCACGCTCGAAGATTTTTCGGTCCTCGAAAAGCTTCGCCAGGACGAGGAGTAGCCCGCGATGTCAGGGCGAAAGCTTTCCCCGAAACCCGCCGACGATCTCGCCGATGCAGCCCGCTCCATTCGCAGCCGCGGGTGGAGCGTCGGCTCCGGCGGCAGTTTCAGCGTTCTGCTCGCCCGCAAACCGGTCAGGCTTTGCATCACGTCTGCCGCGGGTAACGGAGCCGAGTTCGACGAGACAAACCTGCTTGAGATCGACGACGATGCCGAGATAATCCACGGCTTCGGCCGGCCCGCCGACGAGACGCTGCTGCACCTCGCCATCTATCGCCGCCGTCCGCGTGCCCGCTGCATCTTGTTCTCGCGGTCGGTCGCCGGCACGGTCCTTTCCGACAAGCATTTTGTCGATGGCGGCGTCGCCATTCGCGGCTACGAGGCGCAGTGCGGCCTGCCGGGCGTCGCATCGCACGAAGAGACGGTGACCGTCCCTATCATTGAAAACTCCCGCGATTACGTCGCGCTTTCGCACGTGCTCGAAAACGTTCTCATCGACCAGCCGCAGCTCAAGGGCTTCCTCATCCGCCGCCACGGCTTTTTCACCTGGGGCGAAACGGTCGAGGACACGATGGCGCAGCTCGAGATCTTCGAGTTCCTTTTCGAGGTCCTCCTGCGAAGCGGCAAGTGACCCTCGACCGCCGTATGAGTTAAAATGGTTGGTACATTTACGATCAAGGAATACAGGAAATTATGGAAGAAAAGAACCTCGAAACGGCGACATTGGCAGCGGGATGTTTTTGGTGTGTTGAGGCGGTCTTCGACGACCTCATCGGCGTTTACGACGTAGTCTCCGGCTACTCCGGCGGCCACAAGGACAACCCGACCTATCAGGAGGTTTGCTCCGAAACGACCGGCCATGCCGAGGTCGTCCAGATCAAGTTCGATCCGACGGAGCTCTCATATGCGGACCTTCTCCGCATCTTCTTCACCGTCCACGACCCGACAACGCTGAACCGCCAGGGCAACGATATCGGCACGTCGTACCGCTCCGCCGTCTTTTATCACTCCGACGAACAGCGGCAGGCGGCCGAAGAGGTCATCGCTGAGGTCACTGCGGCGGGCATCTACAGCGACCCGATCGTCACCGAGGTAACTGCGTTCGATAAGTTCTGGCCGGCAGAGGATTACCACCAGGAATACTTTGCCAACAACCCGAATCAGCCGTACTGTGCCGCGGTCGTTGCACCAAAGGTGGCAAAGTTTCGACAGAAATTTGCCGACCGGCTGAAACGCCGCTCTACTGCAGTCTAAACAGGAATGAGATCAGGCGGGGCACCGAGTTCCGGTCTCCGCCGTCGAACCACTCGTCGAGCCTCTCAAGCTCGAAGCCGTTATTGCGGGCGGCATCAAGGTAGTCCGACACGTTGTGAACGAAACAGTCGAGCACCTTGGTGCCGCTTTCCGTTTCAAAGCGGGCCTTACTTCCGGCGTATTGCTTGAACGGGTGAAGCTCGCAGATGTAAAACCTTCCGCCAGCTGTAAGAGACGCGGCGGCGTTTTCGAAAATCTTGTTGAGGTCCTCGATGTGCTCGAGCACGAGGCTCGCCGTCACCGTCTCGAACCGCTCTTCGCCGAGCCCCCAATCGCCCGCAAGGTCGGCGATCTTGAAGTCAACATTCCCCGCCGTCACGCGGCTTCTCGCGGCCGCCTGCATCTCGGGCGAAAGATCGACGGCCGTCACCCGATCTGCATTTTCCGCCAGCCACGCAGTGTTCTTGCCCGTCCCGCAGCCGAGTTCCAAAACACGCCCAAGCCCGATCGCCCCGAGCAGTTCGCGGCAAGCCTTCGCTTCGAGGTCGCGCGTCGGGTTCTCGATCTCGTCATAGGTCGCCGACCATTCGTCGTATAGTTTTCGGTTTAGTTCGGTCACTCGATCAGAGTTTTCCTGCCAGCATCAGCACACCGATCGCGATAAATGCGACCGCGACCACACGCTGCAGCCATTCGGTCGGCACGTATTGCGTCAGCACACTGCCGAGCAGCACACCAAGAAGCGAAACAATGACGAGAGCAAGGCTCGCCCCGGCAAAGACGGCGACCTTTGATCCGAAACTCTCGGATTTCGCCGTCATCGTGATAACGGCTAGCTGTGTCTTATCGCCAAGCTCGGCGAGAAAAAGCGTCAAAAAGGCGGTCCCGAAGACTTTCCATTCCATATACTTCCAGTCTAATTGGAAGCTAATGGGTTGCAAGTCAGCGGGCCGCCGAATTGATGTAAAACCGGTAAAATTTATTCGCCGTCGAGCAGTTCGCGGGCGATCCGCGACAGCCCGAGCCGGTCTATCTCCGGCTGCCGGCGTTGAAAGAACGACGAAAGGTCTTTCCGCACGGTCTCGATTGCGCTCGCCCTAGTGTTCAGTTCCGGGACGCGCGAAATAATTATCGAAAGCACCTCGAGCAGTGCGTCCGTAAATTTGCGCTCATCGACCGGCACCTTCAGCTTTACCGTCCGGTCCTCGAAACGGATCGACCCGAGCTTCGGGTGAAGGAACGGATAGACCGCCGCCACACGCGAACACGTGTTGCGGAACGCCTCTGGAAAATCCAGCCCTGCGGAATCAAGCGATTCCTTGATCGTCTCCAGCAATTCCGCCGTCACGGCGGCGAGTTCCGGCTTTTCGGTCGCCGGCAGCACCCTGATCAGATGCGTCGCCGGCGAATCTGCCTTTTGCGACAGCGTTCGCCTTGCCCGCTTCGAGATCGATTCGTCTATGAACACGCCCGCCGGCAGCCCGCCGAAAGCGTCAGGCACCGAGCGATAGACGTGTATCCTGCCGAAAGGCTCTCTTGCCCGGTCAAGTATTCGAAACAATGCCTCACGCCCGAACGAGATCCTGCCCGTTGCGTGATCGTATTCACGAGCGTGAATGTTCTTTTCCGCCGTGAAGATTATGTCTGCTTCGTAGCTGCTGAGTTCGACGTGAATGCTCCCGACGAACTGCAGTCCTTTCAGATGTTTGACCAGAGCTTTGAGGTCCACAAACGAGGTGCTCAGGTTCTGATGGATCGGTTCCCTGCCCATTAAAGTATCAGGGGCGCGCACCATGCGGGGCGGTCCGTGCCATTTCTATATTCGGTTATTGCTTTTGACTGGTAATACTCCGAATAAGCGAGCCTTTCCATTGCATATTAAAGAAATTTCGTTCAAAATTCGCTAATCATTGGTGCGACTGCACAAATCCTCATTGATCATTCCGAAAACGGATCGCCGGACGGCCGGCACTTAACACGAACAATATGAGCATTTCGCTTTTTCGAAAGAAATCCATCGCGCGGATACAGGATGACGCTGCCGCGGGCTTAAGCGACCACGGGGAATCCGCCGGCGGCCTTCGCCGGACGCTCGGCTTGACGGACCTTACCCTGATGGGCGTCGCCGCTATCATCGGTGCCGGCATTTTTGCGATGGTCGGAAAAGCGTCGTATGACGGCGGCCCGGCCGTTATCTTCCTTTTCGTTTTCACCGCTCTCGCCTGCGGTTTCGCCGCTCTTTGCTATGCGGAGTTCGCATCGCGAATACCGGTCGCGGGCTCGGCTTATACATATGCCTATGCCTCGATGGGCGAGCTTATCGCGTGGATCATCGGGTGGGACCTGATCGTCGAATACGCGATCGGAAATATCGCGGTCGCCATCTCGTGGAGCGATTACTTCACCGGCCTGCTCAGGGGCTACGGCATTAACGTGCCGCTCCATTTCACGATGGACTTCCTGACCGCTAAGCGCGGTTACGCGGCGGTCCAGGAAGCGATGGCAAACGGCACGACCGCCGAAGCCCTGAAAGCGGCCTGCGACGCCAAAGATGCGGTCGTCAGCTGCGGCCAGATCGACGCACATTCCGCCTGGGCCAATGCACCTCAGCTCGGCAGTATCCACATGGTAATGGACCTGCCCGCCCTGCTCATCACGCTCGCCATCACGGTGCTCGTCTTTATCGGTATCAAGGAATCCAAGTATGCCGGAAATGCGATGACGATCCTGAAGGTCGGCATCATCCTGATGGTGATCTTCCTCGGCCTGTTCTATGTGAACCCCGAGAACTGGTCGCCCTTTGCACCTAACGGATTTACCGGCGTCATGAAGGGCGTCTCGGCGGTCTTCTTTGCCTACATCGGATTCGACGCTCTTTCGACCACGGCCGAAGAATGCGTCAATCCGCGTCGCGACCTGCCGAAGGCGATGATCTACTCGCTCATCATCTGTACCATCTTGTATATCTGTCTTGCCCTTGTGCTTACCGGCATGGTCAGCTACACCAAGCTGAACGTCGGCGACCCGCTTGCCTTCGTCTTCGGTGCCGAGGGTGCGAACCTGCAGTGGATCGCCGGCATCATTGCCATCAGTGCTGTCATCGCATTGGCGACGGTCTTCCTCGTCTTCCAGATCGGCCAGCCGCGTCTATGGATGGCGATGAGCCGTGACGGCCTCTTGCCGCGGGTCTTTTCCTCGATACATCCTAAGTTCAAAACGCCGTGGTTCGCGACCATCGTCACAGGGCTCGTCGTCGCCATTCCGGCATTGTTCATGAACCTGACCGAGGTGACCGACCTCGCCAGTATCGGCACCCTCTTCGCATTCGTCGTGGTCCTGTCTCTTATACACATCTCCGAGCCCACGAGACAGCGCTGTGTATCTCGTATGC
>JAUCQE010000076.1 GCA_030372865.1 Pyrinomonadaceae bacterium | reverse complement strand
ACATTCACCAGCTAGGCGAAGAAACGGGCCATGTGCCTACGCTGGCGGTAGATCGTGAAGGTTTTCCGGTGATTCGGGGCGGTCGTTACACGATCGAAGCTCGGGGCATCGTGAATTAACAAAATTTTTTCCTTTCGGTTATTAGCGGTTCTAATGCCGTCGCCGCCGATAGGAAGATCTAACTAATAAAAGGAAAGGTGAAAACTTATGGTTAAACGAAAAGCAAAAACGGCTTTGGTATTCAATCCAACTCGCCGGCTCTCTATCGGCGGCGCACGCAAGGCTAATCCGGTTCGCCGAAAGCGCAGGGCTTCAAGCACTCGCCGCCGTCGTCGTCGCAATCCGGTGATGAAAACGGTAGCAATTCGCCGCCGTCGGAATCCGATACGTCGCCGTAATCCGTCCTCGGTTTCCGGTCTCTTGGTGGCGGCCGTTATGGCCGGCGTCGGCGTTTCGATCTTCGACGTGGTTGCGTCCCGTTTCGCTCCGCAAAACTCGGCACTCGTCCGCTCAGGCGTGAAGCTCGGCGGCGCGTATGCGTTCCAAACGTGGGGCTCGAAAGTTCCCGTTCTCGGCAAGTACAAAAACGAGATCGCTCTCGTGCTGGCTGTCTCGGGCGTGGTCGATCTAATGAAACTGTACGTCTTTCCGGTCGTCGCCTCTACGGCTGCCTCGATCGGACTCGGCGGCGGCATGTCGCAGATCTCCGAAGGCGATGCTCAGCTTGCCGGCTTGTACGGTAATGCGGCTCCGGCATGGGTCGGAATGAACTAAGCCGGTCGGCTTTCGAACTCGGGCCGGCGGTAATGCCGGCCTTCATACAAGTTAATCGAAAAGGAAAAGGAAAAAAGTTATGAAGAAAAATGCTTCTGTTGTTCTGATTGACCCGCGTAGCGGTTCGGGCTACTCGGAGTTGGACCCAAAAGATATTGCAGCGATGCCGCTCGCGCAGTATCACTCCATGGCCGGCAACTTCGTTAATGCGCAGTCGGCGTGTTACTACGACACGGCGGTTTATGCGGCCGCATCGGCGATCACGCCGGCGAAGATCGCTCGTCTGTTCGTGAAGGGCAAAGGCCAGGATTCGGCCGTCGTCAACTCTGGTACTGCTATCGCAGAAAAGGGTGAGTTCATGAC
>JAUCQE010000075.1 GCA_030372865.1 Pyrinomonadaceae bacterium | reverse complement strand
ACTGGTCGGCTGCGTCAGATGTGTATAAGAGACAGCGTAGGATGCGTCGGTTTCAGCGGCAACGGGATTTTGGGCCTCATCCGCCCTGGTTATTGGCGACTAAGCAGCAGCGGCCGCTGCACCGGCACCGGCAAATGCAAGATGGTCGATCAGCGAACCGCGGAGGTATCCGGCCGTGAGCCACGCGAAGACGGACGAGAGAATTACGTTCGAGAGGATGGTGTCAATGTCAAAATTGACGACGCGGTTAGCAAAGTTTTCAAACGCAGCGTCGGCGGCCATGAACAACCCGCCAAAGATGAGAACAAGCGGCATCGCGATCGCGAGCCCGCGGAGCACGGAAAACGCGCTCTTGCTAAGGTTGTTGCCCGGCATCGCCTTCCAGTCGATATCCGCACCGAGCAAGGCGAACGGAGCCAACACGGACGCGATCCCCGACCAAATGAAACCGACGGCGTAGTGGAACACACCGGCGACCCGCTGGTTGATACCGAAATTTGGCAGGACGAGCACGCCCATAGTCACGATGATCGCGAACGTGTCGAAGACGAGAAGCTGTTCGGAATCGCGAATCAGGTACATCGCCCCGAAAAAGATCATCGCCGCCTGAAGCGCGATCGTGCGCGGCGTCAACAGCTCGGGCCGATTTCGCAGGGCGATCACGAACATGATGCCGGTAAAGACCGTGACAAAAAGAAATGCGTTCAGCCCCCACGGCGTCGCCCGCAACATCACGTTGCCGAAAACACCAAAGGCTATCGCGGTAAGAAGTATCTCAAGACCCGTGCGTGTTCGCGTGTTCATTATGAAAACCTCGATAAAACAGTTCTAAGTCAGTGGTGGTCAGCGTTTCGCTACTGGTATCGACCAGCTTAATGTCGTATCGCCCTACTTGTTGGCCCGATCGGATATCGTCGGCAAAATTGGTGTAATGAAATATCCGAGCGGAACGAAATGATATCTGCAGCGTCTTCGGGTCTGTCCATTTCAGCAATAGGCCGTCGACGCTGTCGGCCCTGTCTC
>JAUCQE010000074.1 GCA_030372865.1 Pyrinomonadaceae bacterium | reverse complement strand
GGCCGGGCTTGATCGCAACAGTGACCTGAGCCGTTTTGCCGACGAGGTCGTTGTCCGTTACGGAGCTCGACGCCTGCTGCCCGATAAGGAAACGGCCGAAGAGCGAAACGACGCCGCCGAAGATGATGCCGCCGAGCAGGCCGATCAGGGAACTGACCGCCGCTCCGTAACCCATCTGCACGCCGATAACGCCAAAGCCGCCGAATGCCGTAATGAAAACGCTCAGCACGCGGCTGTCGAGCAATCCGAAATCCGTGCCCGTATCGCCGCCGTCAAGGTCAAACCCGACAGCCTCGAAAAGGTCGCCGATAACCAGCGATGCAAGCAGGAAAAGAAATCCGACGCCGCCAATAATGGCGAACAGCACGAGCAGATCAAGGCCGAATAAGAGATCCATGGGCATACCTCAGGGAACAGGTTGCGAGCATTCTACACGCAAACACGGAAAGAATGAACCGCAGAGACAAAGGGAAGAAATTTAACAGGATGCACAAGATGGGCAGGATATGAGCGGTCACGGACCATAACTCAATTTATCCTGTTTATCCTGTGCACCCTGTCTGAATTCTCCGCGTCTCTGCGTCTCTGCGGTTAAAACTTAATTCGAGATCGCGTTGAAGAGTAGCGGGAAGGTCGCGAGGCTTTGCCCGCGGTACTGCGGGCGGAAGCCGAAGAGGACGATCTTGCCTTTGCCCATTTTTACCTCGACGAGTGCGGCCTTGCCGGCGATCTTTTCAATTCCGAGTGCCCAACCCGAAAGCAGGATTTGCTTCGGATCGGACGGATAGCGGGCGATGACAGTAAGAGTGATGCCTTTAGGCATTTCTTCGCCGGCGGCAGAAACGCCTGAGGGCGTCACTCCTACTTCAAACGCCGGCGAATCTTCGAACCAGGCGATCGATTGGGCGGGCATGCCTTTGGCGATCGGGTGCGTGGTGTCGAGTTCGGTCCGCAGTATCGATCCGGGAATGTAGAAGTCTTTTCTGCCGAGGCCGGCGGTGACGTTCTTGATCGGGAGCTTGAACTGCTCAATGGCAAAATTTGACGATTCGTTCAGGAACACAAGCTGTCTCTTATACACATCTGACGCT
>JAUCQE010000073.1 GCA_030372865.1 Pyrinomonadaceae bacterium | reverse complement strand
TGCCGGGGATGATGAAGCGGCATGGGATTGATATGTGGATTGTTGTGAATGAGGAATTTAACAGCGACCCCGTCACCGAGCACATCGTCCCGCCGATCCCGATCGTCGGCCGCCGCGACCTCTTTATCTTCATCGACCGCGGCGACCGCCTCGAACGCATCGCAATGGTCCGGTACGACGAGGAACGCCTGAAGAATCATTACCGCTTCGTAATGCCGGCCCGCGACAAATTCGGCGAAGAGCTGAAAAAGATCGTCGATGAACGAAACCCGAAGACCATCGCATTGAACATCGGCGGCAGCCGCGGCCAGCAAAGCGGGCTCTCGTACGACTCGTACCGTTTCCTTGCCGATTCGCTCGGTGCGGAAAATGAGAAGAAATTCGTCTCGGCGGCCGACCTGCTGGTCGAATTTTTCGACACTCGTTTGCCCGAAGAGCTTGAGCACTACCGCAACGCCGTGCTCGCGACCGACGTGATCACGCAGCGTGCATTCTCGAACGAGGTAATAAAACCCGGTAAGACGACCGTCGGCGACGTCCGTTGGTGGATGCTGCAGCAGGTGAATAACCTTGGGCTCACCGTTTGGTTCCAGCCCGATCTCCGCATCCAGCGACAACGCGCCGAGACCGGCCTTACCAGCCAGTTTCTCAGCACCGCAGTCGAATCAGAAGTGATCATGCCCGGCGACCTGATCCACGTTGATTTTGGATTGAACTACATGGGCCTTTCGACCGACTGGCAGAAACACGCCTACGTGTTAAAACCCGGCGAAAAGGACGCTCCCGCGGGCATGAAAGCGGCTCTCAAGAATACCAACCGACTTCATGACATACTCTTCAGTATCGCACGCCCGGGAATGACCGGTACCGAGGTTTACGAAAAGACGATGGCGGAGGCAAAGAAACAAGGCATCGAGGCGATGATCTATTCCCACCCGATCGGCACCCACGGCCACGGCCTCGGGCCCTCGATCGATTTCCGCGGCAACATCGGCGGCGGCGGAAACAAGATCATCCCCGGCTCATACATGTCCATCGAACTCAACACCTCCACCACCGTCCCCGAATGGGGCAACCAAAAGGTCACCATAATGGCCGAAGACGACGCCGTAATGACCGAGAAGGGATATGAATTCATCCGCCCGCGGCAAACGGGGTTGTATTTGATCAGGTAGATCAGGCGGCCCGTTTCCACGGATTTATCTTAGCGAGCGTTTCTGCGAGTTCGTCCTTGGCGTTTGCTGCGTCGTAGTCCAGTTGGAGCCCGACCCAGAAGTCATCCGACATTCCAAAGAATCGCGACAGCCGAAGTCCCGTGTCGGCGGTCACCGAACGATTCCCGGCAACGATCTCGCCGATCCGCCGCTGCGGAACACCGATCTCCTTTGCGAGCCGATACTGTGTGATCCCCATCGGCTTGAGAAACTCTTCCATCAGTATCTCGCCTGGATGCGGGTAAGGAATTTTACGTACTGCCATTTCGTCACCTCAGTGGTAATCCACTATTTCAACTTCTTCCGGGCCCGACGGAGTCCATACAAAACAAAGGCGAAACTGATCATTTATCCGAATGCTGTACTGACCTATCCGATCGCCCTTTAGCGCTTCTAAACGGTTGCCGGGCGGCACCTTCAGGTCGTCTAATCGGCCCGCTCGATTCAGCATCGCCAACTTTCGCATGGCTGTCGCTTCGATATTTACAAAACGCCTCACTCGCTCGCCGGCAAAGAATCTTTCGGTATCTCGACACCTGAACGAACGGATCGGCATGATTTATACTACCGCGTCTCGTTAGTATTGTAAAGCGTTATTATCGCCTTTTCGGACTTCAGACGTTCGTAGTATCATATTTGGGCTCATGATCACCGTCTCCGCCGCACTTAAGATCATTGAACGCCAAACACCGAAACTCGGTGCGGAGAGTGTTGCGCTCGGTGATGCGGTCGGGCGTGTTCTCGCGGACGATATCGTTGCGGATTCCGACATGCCGCCTTTTGACCGGTCGCAGATGGATGGGTATGCGGTGCGGGCGGAGGATACTGAGAATGCTCCGGTGAGCCTGGAGATCGTTGGCGAATCGGCGGCGGGACACGGATGGGACGGGACGCTTCTGCCCGGCCAGGCGGTGCGGATAATGACCGGGGCCCGAATGCCAAAAGGCGCCGACGCTGTCCAGAAGATCGAACTTACCGGCAGTTCGGCAACGGGCGAGAAAAGCTGGGAAACCGGCCCGGCAGTCACCATTCTCGAACCGACAAAATCCGGCAGGTTCATTGTTTACAAGGGCTCCGAGATAAAAGAGGGTGAAACCGTCATTAAGGCGGGCTCGATCGTTACGGCCCGCAAGATCGCCCCGCTCGCCGCGTCCGGTTTCGGCACGGTGAACGTTGCGAG
>JAUCQE010000072.1 GCA_030372865.1 Pyrinomonadaceae bacterium | reverse complement strand
TTCGGAACTCGTCGGCAGCGTCAGATGTGTATAAGAGACAGGATCGATCTCATCATTCTGCTCGACGACCTCGAACTCTTCGTTCTCATTCGAGTTGAAGTTGAACGAATCGATCGAGATATCCAGATCGGCAGCCGAAAGCCGGTCGCTGCCGTTCTTTTTGAACCCGTTCTTGCTGCCCCGGCCGTTATCGCTTTCAAACGCATATGCTGCGTCAAAAATATCGATCTGCGTCGAGCCGCTGTAATACTTTCCGATCGACATCTGAATGGAAGCTTCAGAGGCGATGACAGGCTCGACATTGAGGCCGGTCATGAATTTGATGTCGTCCATTGCGGCGACATTCGTGGGGTCGGCCATGGCAAGCGTGAGGGTTGCGCCGACTTTTGAAATAGGAAGGACCGTGTACTTGAGGGCGACCTCCTGCGAGATGAGCTTGATCACATCGGGTTCGATGTGAAAAAGGTCGAGGTTAATGGAGGGAACGCCGTATTGCCGCGAAAGGACCGCGGTGATGACGTCATCGGAGATGATGCCCAGTTTTACAAGGTTGGCGCCGAGACGGCCGCCGCTGGTCCTCTGGTAATCAAGGGCTTCGCGAAGCTGCTGGGGGGTGACGAGATTTTCGCGGACAAGAATTTCGCCTAGCTTTGATGACATCGGTTCTTTTGGGGTAATTCCTGTTGGCTGGAAGCGGTCAAGAGGAACTGGTTCTGAAGAGTGGCAAGGGAATAACCCTAAACTGAGGGACAAGTGACAACAATGCTAAACACTGTTGCAACGAGAATAATACGTGTTTGGCAAAATCCTGTCAAGAGAATCTTTTAATGAGAGAAAATCGGTCAGAATGACCGATGCAGGTGTGGCGGATGCGGGAGTATTGGCTGACGGGTATCAGCCAATACGAGTAAACTCATCGGATATGTCGGTCTCGACGATCACGTCGTCAACCCCGTCATTGTCTTTGTCCTCGGAAAAGAAAAGCTTGATCAGCGGCGGAGCGATCAGAGTTGTGGCGACTGCCATAAATAGCACCGATGCGAAGAAAGGTTTGCTGATCACTCCAAGCGATAGTCCGATCTGGGCTACCACGATTCCAACCTCGCCGCGGGGTATCATACCGACGCCGATCTGGCCCATTTCGCGGCGGGTCATTCCCCAAGCTCCGAGGCCGCAGCCGATAAACTTTGTTATGACCGCGAAAAACGTGATCAGCAAAGCGAGACCAATGACCGTTGAGTCTCTGAAGACCGAAAGATCCAGTTGCATTCCGATATTAACTAGAAAGAACGGGACCAAAAACTCGGTGACCCCACTCGTCATCCGGTGCATCGTGTGATTTTCCTCAGTCGGTTCAGCGAGGGCCATTCCGGCCAGGAAAGCACCGATGATCGCGGCAACGCCTACATACATCGAAGCGATCGAAAGCCCAAGGCAGAGGATCAGGCCGATATTAAAGAACGGCCGATGCATCCGCAGTGCATCCACGCGTGGAGCAAGCAGCTTCATTGACCTGGCACCGGCGGTACCGACCACAACCGTAAAGAGGATCGCAAGTCCTGCAGTTTTGGCAAGGCCAAAATAATCAACTCCGCCCGTGCTGAGCGAGGAAACGGTCGAAAGTATGATCAGCCCCAGAATATCGTCGATCACCGCGGCCCCAAGAATTATCTTTGAAGTCTCCTTATCGAGCAGACCCAATGAACCTAGTACCCTCGCAGTAATACCGACCGATGTCGCAACGAGCGCCGCTCCGACGAACATTGCCTCGACAAAGACGCCTTCCCACCAGATGGCAATGAAATAGCCCGCAATGAAGGGTAATATCACCCCGAGCGTACCGACCAGAAATGCCCGTTTCCCGACCCGCAGGATCGATTCCGGCTTTGTTTCAAGCCCAACAGTGAAAAGAAGGAAAATGACACCGATCTCGGCGATGATCGTCGTGAATTCCGATGGTGAGACCCAACCCAGAAGGCTCGGGCCGATGATCACGCCTGCAAGAATCTCGCCCACCACTGCGGGTTGACGCAGACGTTCGAAGATCTCCGCCATCAATTTAGCAGCGAAGATCATCAAAAAAAGCGAGAGCAAAACACCTGCGTGCTCGGTTGCAGCGGCAAAAAATACTGGCATTGGCAAAAACAAATTAGCTTTAGTTCGATTGCCCGGTCAGCGGGGCTAGACGTAAACCGTCATTTTAACAGCCCCGCCGGGGCCGTTAAAGGAGCGGGCAGGATAATCGATACTTGATTTTTCCGCCTCGGGAACTATAATCACTTATTCACGGCTGGGTAGCTCAGATGGTTAGAGCGTGGGATTCATAACCCCAAGGTCGGGAGTTCGATCCTCCCCCCCGCCACCATATTTAACGAAACGGCAGGCCATGTGCCTGCCGTTTTTGTTTTTCACCCGCATATCAGGAACTCAACGACTTGTGGATTATCATGCTGCGGCTTTCCATCGGGATAATCCCGCGCCACTGTTCGACCAGCTGCTTGTATGCCACGCCGACCGGCCGTATCTTGCGGTCAAGGTCATAAAGCCCTAGCGGATTCACGCGGTTGTGTTCGAATCGAAGCGCGACGTCCCAATCGATCTGGTCCGTCAGTGAATACCATGTAAATCCAATGATGGGAACGCCGTCGTCACGAAGGCGGATCATATTTTCCCACTGCTTCCGAAGCCAAAATGGAGCCTGCAACTCGTCCCGAAGGTTCGTCTCTGTATGCATAACGGGCAGGTGGTAGCGGTCGTAGTATTGCTTGGTTATTACGTAGTACCCGAATATCTCGCCGGAAGCTGAGATCTTACCTTTCGAATCGACGTAGTGCTCGTTCGTCCAGTAATAGTCATTGCCCATGATGCAGAAGGGCTTTGATTTCCGGCCGTTTTCCATCATCCATTCATACTCGGAACGCTTTACGCCGTTATCGGTGAGGTATAGATACATGCTCGCCTTGACGTCATGGCCGTAACAGAGGTCGAACGAGAGAAAGCGTTTCTCGTTGTAAAAATCGGCGAGTTCCCGCGCGTCCGGGTCACGGGCGTGAAAGTACTCGCTAGATTCACTTTCTATAAAGATCGCGAGTGGTTGCACCTCCAAGATCGCCGCCTTGGCCCTGAGGCCAGCCATTACGCAGTGCTTCAGAGCGGTAACGAATGCCCGGTTAGACTTCCGCCTCTCGTTCCACCAACCGTACTGTGCGGAAAACATCGCCGTGATAAAGCTTTCATTAATAGGGGTGTAAAGCCGCACCCAGGGATATCGCTTCGCAAACGCTTGGGCGTACTCGGCGAAATAGTGCGGAAAGTCAGGATTCTGGAAATTCTCGAGCCAATCGGGGACGCCGAAATGACAGAGGTCCGTGATTGGGGTAATACCGAGTTGGCGAAGTTCGCCGAATGTCTCGTCGGTGAATGACCAGTCGTATTGTCCCGGGCTTGTATGTACCTTGTAGTAAGGCGGACCGTATCGAAGGTGCTCGATGCCGAGTTCGAGCACGAGGCGGAAATCCTCTCTCCAATGTTCGTAATGGCCACACTTCTCCATCTGGTCGATGCGAACGCGGCGGCCGTCGCGGCTTTTGATCGTCGGATAGCTGTTCTCTATCCCGGTGCAGAAAAGGAAGCGCTGCCTGAGTTCATTCAATCGCTGGTCGAATATTTCTGACATAGGTCACTAAGGTTCTAACGGCGTGAGGCACCGGTCGCTGATGACTCATCCTGGAGTTCGATCTTGGCCTCGCTTGCGCCTCCGCAGGCATTCGAAATTAGGACCGTCGCGGCGATACCTGTCGCCCGTAAGTACTCATGTTCGATGGCCTCGGTGAAATGGCGTACACGTTCGCGGGCAACAAGGTTTACGGTCGAGCCCCCAAAACCGCCGCCCGTCATACGCGCGCCTAAGACGCCTTCGATGCGGCTCGCGATCTCGACCATAGTGTCGAGTTCACCGCTGCTTACCTCATAATCGTCGCGTAGGCTGCGGTGCGACTCCCACATCAGCCATCCGAAAGCATTCATATCGCCGAGCTTCAATGCATCGGCCGCCTCCAGCGTCCGGGCGTTCTCGGTGACGACGTGCCGCGCACGCAACCTGATGGTTTGCGGAAGACGCGTCCCATACTCGTCTAGTTCAGCTTCGCTTACGTCGCGAAGATCCGTGATATTCGGGAGATCGGCCTGCAGCAGCCTGACGGCCGTCTCGCATTCGGCACGGCGGACGTTGTATTCAGAAGAGGCGAGATCATGTTTGACGTTCGTGTCGCAGATCACTACCGACACGCGGGCCGTGTCGATCGGCACGTGTTCAAATCCGAGGCTCCGGCAGTCGAGAAGCAGTGCGTGGCCCGCCCGCGCATGTGCCGAAACGAACTGGTCCATTATCCCGACCTGTGCACCCACGTAATCGTGCTCGGTACGTTGGCCGGCCTTTGCCAGAGCGATGCGGTCCACGTTGCCGCCTGTCATCGATATCAATGCAAAACCGACGGCTGTCTCCAATGCCGCGGACGACGACAGCCCTGCGCCGGGCGGCACGTCGGACAAGATCATCATGTTCGCACCACGAAGCCGCGTGACATCGCTGTCAATGATCCTTGCCATCCCCTCGACGAATCGCACCCAAACCGGCCCGGTGGCTACGGTATCGACGGAATCAAGGTCGAACTCTGCCGACTCGCCGTAGTTCAAGGTGTGCGCGTGAATTCGCCGGTCGTTCCTGGGGCGGACGGCGACGGCAGTCTCCCTTTCGATCGCCATCGGCAGAACGAATCCGCCGTTGTAATCCGTGTGCTCGCCGATCAGATTTATACGGCCTGGTGCACGAAAAACGCGCGGCTCGTCGCCGTAGAGCTGCCTGAATCGATGCGCCAGTTTCCGATAGTCGATCATTGACCCCTCCAATCAACGGGCCGGATATACTGACGAACTTCAGCGGCCTTATCCTCCGGCAGCGTATCGTTTATGAACATACCTGCACCACTTTCGCTGCCCGCCAGGTATTTAAGTTTGGTAGCGGTCCGCAAGGGCGGATAGAACTCGATGTGAAAATGGTAATGGTCATAGTCGCCGCCATCTGACGGCCTTTGGTGCATCACCATCATGTACGGGAACGAGACGCCGAAGAGGCCGTCGTATGCGACAAGGAGGTGTTTCAGTATCTCAGCGAGATCAAGCTGTTCGGAGCGGTCGAGTTCGGTTATGTCCTGAAGATGCCGATCTGAAGCGATGTGTACCTCGTACGGATAACGGGCGAAGAACGGGAGGTATGCGACGAAGCCCGCGTTCTCAACGATAACCCGGCTGCCGAATTCCTTTTCTTCGGCGATAATGTCGCACACGAGGCAGCGGCCCTTGTCCTCAAAATGCATCTGCGAGCGGCTCAGTTCCTGCAATAGCCGGGGCGGGACGAACGGGTAAGCGTAGATCTGCCCGTGCGGATGGTGAAGGGTTACGCCTATCGCCTCGCCTTTGTTCTCAAAGATGAAAACGTACTTCACCTGCTCGATCGCCGAGAGTTCTCGATAGCGATCGGCCCAAACCTGTATCAGCTTATAGATCTGTTCGACTGGCTGATCGGCCAACGTTGAGGAATGTTCCGGGGTGTAAACCACAACCTCGCAGACCCCGAATGACGGGCGGACAGGATAAAGCTCGGTGCCCTCGATCGCTGGAGTAGGCGGTTGCGGCGAGAGCGATGGAAAGCGGTTCTCGAAGGCGACAATGTCATAGGTCGGCTCCGCGATCTCCGTCGGAAACCCGCCCGGTTTCGTCGGACATAGGGGACAATAATCCGGCGGCGGCAGGAACGTACGGTCCTGCCGATGGGTCGCGGTCGCGACCCATTCGCCCAGGAGCGGATGCCACCGGAGTTCAGACATCCTCTTTCTCCCCGCTCTTAGAACTCGCTCGCTCCAGGCTAGTTTCCCGATCGGTATCGCCAAAGGTGAAATAGATGATGTAGCGGCGGCCGTCCTCCATCGTCTCTCGCCGCCTCTTTAGCGGTCCGACGGTCCTGCCCCGATTGTCAGTTTCGACATTTTGCTCCATGCGTTGTCTCTTCCAGATGCTCTTGGACGCTGAATGGGGAGTCAAAGGATAAGTTTTGCTTGAAACGCGGGTTTATTCTGTCTTTTGGTAAACAGACGCCGCCGAAAACTGCTGGTGCGAGTACTATATGAAACGGTTGTGAACTAGAATGCGGCTAATGGCGGCAGGGATGTTTAAACGACTAGTTTCCGCTTTCCCGGTGCGGCTTGCAGCGGGATTTACCGCGTCGGCGACGGTGCTTGCACTCGTTGGCATTTTGCTGCTCGATAACCAGTTCGTAGCCGCACTTGACGCGGCCGCGAGAGGAATCGCCGCTCAAGCCGCAAATGACGAGCTGACCTGGATCTTCAAGCTGGTTACCCGTTTTGGTTCGACTCTCTACCTGACGGTGATCGGATGCCTGGCAGTCATATTATTCCTGTCGCTCCGGTGGTATAGAGCGACGTGGCTCTTTCTTATCGCCTCGGCGGGTCAGATCGTGTTGCATCTCGGTTTCAAATACCTCATCGGCCGCGGCCGGCCTGAGCCGCTTGTCGAATACGCGATAGACGATAGCTACAGTTTTCCCAGCGGCCACGCACTTGCGGGATTGGTCATCTATTTGACCATCGCATGGCTTGTTGTGAACCAACTCTCTGCTCGGACATTGAGGTTTGCTATTGCCGGTGCCGTGATCATTATGATCATCGCGATCGGGCTCTCGCGAGTCTATTTTGGGGTGCACCACCTGACCGATGTTTTCGCGGGCTGGCTTGCAGGGCTTTTGTGGACCGCCGCCGTGATGTCAGGTGACGAGCCGGCAGTTTCCCCGAATGAGAAAACAGCGTAATAATTCCGTGTATGGCACGTCTTGAACACGACCACACCGCTGCGGCGATCGCCGAGCGGATCAGCTCTGTCAACCACAATTACATACGCGACTGGATCTATGGCGGCGTGGATGGTGCAGTAACGACATTCGCCGTCGTCTCAGGCGTTGCGGGTGCTGAGCTTTCTGTTAACGTTGTGCTCATCCTAGGCTTTGCAAATCTGGTCGCCGACGGGTTTTCAATGGCAGCAAGCAATTTCCTGGGCACACGTGCGGAACAGGACGATTACCGCCGCATCGAGGCAATTGAATACCGACATATCGAGCTCGCCCCGGAAGGCGAACGCGAAGAGATCCGTCACATTTATCGCGATAAGGGCTTTGAAGGCGAAGAGCTCGAAAAGGCGGTGGAACTTATCACCTCAGACAACGACCGTTGGGTAAAGACCATGCTCGCCGAAGAATACGGCCTGCCATCGGAGATACGTTCGCCCTGGATGGCGGCCGTGAGTACGTTCAGCGCTTTCGTCATCTGTGGGATTGTGCCGGTGGTGCCTTATCTGTTCGGGTTCGGGAATTCATTCCTTGTGGCATCCATCGCGACGGGCATTACGTTTTTCCTGATCGGTTCGTTCAAAAGCAAGTGGTCGACCGCGTCATGGTACCGATCCGGCTTTGAAACATTCTTCGTCGGGGCCCTTGCTGCCGGAATGGCATACGGCGTCGGCGTTTTGTTAAAGGGAATCGCGGGTTAAAAATGATTAAGAAGTCTAGCTGGTCAGACGACGATAAATATTCGGCATTCTTTCCGGCAGCGAGAGCACGTCGTCGATGATGGTATAACCGACGTCGCCGTAGAGGTCGCGGAGTTCGGCTTCGGATTCGCGATCGATCGTAATGCAGAAAGGCGTGATGCCGTTCGTCTTGGCCTCGATCAGGGCCTCGCGGACGTCCTCGCGGGCATAGCGGGCGTCGCCGTAATCGTGGTCGTACGGGCGGCCATCGGTGAGGATTATTAGGAGCTTAGTTCGGTTTTCCTGCCTAAGAAGCTTGTGTGCGGCGTGCCGAATCGCGGCTCCCAGCCGCGTATTGTTTTGGAACGTAATACCGCCGATCCGGCGCTCGATCTCTTCGGAATATCTTTCGTCGAAATCCTTTACGACATAGAACTTAACGTTGCGGCGGCCTTCGCTGGTGAACCCGTTTATCGAGTAAACGTCGCCTACCGCCTCCAGTGCCTCGCTCATCAGGACAAGGCCCTCTTTCTCGATCTCGATAATTCGGCGTCCGGGGTACGTATACGGCTGCAGCGGATTCCGCGTGATCGTCCGTGCGGTCGATGAAGATTGGTCAAGCAGCAGCGATACAGCGACGTCGCGCTGTTTTCTAAGACGCTTGGTGTAGATATTTTCCGACTGCCGACCGTCCGCACGCCGGTCGATCACGAGATCGACCAATGCGTTCAGGTCGTAGTCTTCGCCGTCGAGTTCGCGGTTGATCTTCGTCAGGTTCTCCGGCTTCATCAGTTGGAACTGATGGCGGATAGAAGAGATGACGCCGCGATAGCGAGAACGGGCAAGCTCAACGAAATTACGGTCGCCCCTGCGGACTTTCTTCTCCACGACTCGGCTCCAACCCAGCCGGTAGTCGTTGAGTTCGCGGTCCCATTCATCGTAGGCAAATGCCTCGTCGCCGGCCTCAAGCGGCTGCTCGGGCATTTCGTTATGCGACCACGCCTCGCTTCCCTGCAGGTCTTCGGGTTCGGAGTCGTCCTCATCGGTATTCCAGGCGTTGAATAGGTCGCGGATATCCTGCAGACTCTCGGGCCGCTTTTCGCGCTTCACCTGGTCTTCGGTGACGCCCTCTTCGACCTCTTTGTCGTCGTAGGCAAATTCGCCTTCGTCCGGCGATTCCTCGCTATCGGCTTCCTGCGTTTCTTCGGGCGTAATGTTTTGGAAAAGGTTGTAGACGCGGCTGGTTGCAAACAGCGAATCCGCCACTGTCGCCTCGCGCATCTTCAGGTACGAATCGACCACCGTTTCTATCTCAGAGACGATCTGCCCGTAAAAACTGCGGGCATCATCGGTCGCACCGCCGCAGAGCGTGATCTGGAACAACAGTTCAAATGGCACCTGATGAAAGGGGACATCAAAGATGAACGGCCTGTTCTTTTGCAAGAACTGCTGCATCAGGTCGAGGTCTTTTCTTAAGCCGCGATATGACTGCCGGAGCCGGCTGTCGATACGGGCATTTTCCATCGTGGTGAAGATCTTTTTCGCGAGCCGGGGTTCGGGAAAGACCTGCAGGACCGCGCGGTGATCCGAGCCTTTCGGCAGCGTCTTGCGGCGGCGCTTGATCTCCTCGCGGAGTTCCTCGTCCGAAAGTGCGCGCTCGCCTTTCTGAACCTCGTCAATGTATCCCGCGAGCGAAAAGGCATCCGTTTGCTCGGCGGTCGCGGAGTAAAGCTCTGCGAGATCGGTAAATGCGGCCTTAAGCTCCGGCGTATCTTTCGCGAATGTATCGAACTCTATCTGGCCGGCACCATACGCCGCGAGCACTTTGTAGAGCCGGAAATCGGTTTCCTCGGTGTCGTATTCGGCGATGGCGGCGGGAAGGTAGATCGTCTTCCCGTCACCGATCCGCGATTCTTGCGGGATGTTCGTCAGCGGTGCGATCTCGACCTCACGGCCGGTGAGTGCTTCGACGTAAAGCCGAAGGACGTGCTGGACCGATTCGAGATGCAGTCCCGTTCTCGTCTGCTGAAGCTTGTCGTTCGACTGGCGTGTTTCAAGTGCGAAATAGCTGCGGCGAGCCTTCGTCGATTCGTGCTCAAGGTCACGAAGTCCGGTCGCGATCCATTCCTCGTATTGATCGAGCGAAACGCTCCGGAGTGCCGACGCCGACGAACGAAAAGCAGCGAGTGCACTTTCGGCGTCGCTGTCGGCGATCTCGCCGGTAAGCCGAAGAACGCGTTTGATCGCCGCGGTCTTGATGCTGCCGCTGTCTGCGCCGTCGAGCTTCATTCCGGCAATTTGCTTGAAGAACTTTGGCGTTGCCCGAAGGAAGGCTATCAGCACGGCGTTCCCGCTTTTGGCGATCTGTCTGAGCACCGAACACCAATCCTCAAAAATGCTGCCCGATTGCCGCAGTACCTCACTACCCGCAGCCACGAAGTGCAGCGTTACGCTGCCGCCATGCTCCAGAAATTCCGAGGCACGCCGGCCGAGGATAACGGCGTCATTAGCGTCGAGCCCGTCAAGAGATTCAGGCAGATTTGCCCAAAGGTCGGCCGTCATCCCGCCGGTTCGGACGGCAAAATTCGAGGCAAGAGCGATAACGGCGTCGGCGACTTCGCGGCTGTTCTCGCCATATGCCGAAAGAATCCGTGCTACGGGCGGAGTCAGTTTCAGGAAATCCGAACTGTGCTTTGCCGAACGATGCGCGATGTCCACGGTCAGACGCAGGATATCGCTCAACAGCGACGGGTCGCCGACGTCGGCGGCAAGCTGTGGGATCAGGTTAAAGGTCTCGAGTGAAATCGAGCTCGAAAGCACAAGTTGACGCGTGCAGACCTGAAAAACGTAAGTGCGGGCCGCTTCGGGGACGCGTTCAAGTTCGCCTACGCCCGCGGCAAAGAACTGCGAACCGAGGTCCGCGCTTCCCATAGCGAGCCTACGCCCGAGTTCGCCCCAAGCCCGAAGGTCATCCGCCGACAAGATCTCGGCCGCAGGCGGCACCGCCTCGACGAACTCACGGCTTACGCGAAGGCTTACGCCGGCAAGCGCGGCACTCACCTCGACCGCGGCCCGCCGTTTATCGGCCGGCAAACGGCTGAGTTTTGCGGCAAGCCCGGTCAGCGAGCTTTTGTGGTTTCCCTCGTCCTGCATCCGTAATTCGAGTTTAGGAATTGGCGGGCGGAAAGTCCAAACGCGAGTTCTGCCGCGGTTTATATATGCAAATGATCAGGCGTTCGCTAGTGGTCCGAATTGAGGCGTATGCCAGCCAGGAAAGGAAATGTTTCGTAGTCGTAGGACGAAAAGTTCGATGCGGTCGGGGGTCGGCCGTCTCGGTAGATAAAAACGTGGAAACAGGCATTGACGCCGTATTCGATGAGTGCGTCGAGCTTTCCGGCACGTTCCATTTCGGCAAGTTTCGCCATCACGAAATTTTGCTCTTCCACGGGCATATGCTTGCGGGCTAGGTCAAAGGCACAGCCCGAGGTATGCGGCGGTAGCGAACCCTCTCCTTTGACCTTGAATGAATTCGCGTTGTTTGAATTCAGCAGGATCTGGTAATCCATCGACCGCGTCAGCGACGTGACTCGGAGCGGACGCTGAAAGCGTGCAAAATATGCGTCCGCAAGTTCTTTCAAGATCGGTTTCGCCGGGCTCTGGAACATTCGAAGCAAGCGGCGGCGTATCTGTTTCCGATGCTCCGGCAGGTTGAGATCGTATTTCTGCCCGGCAAAGTTGTCAGCGAGCCGCTTCAGCGTATCAAATTTCGGATGCCCGGGAACGATGTCGGCAGCACCCTGGCTAAAGCTGTAAGATGAAAAGACCTTGTCCTGTGCCGAACCGCCGACGTCGAGGTAAAAGCTCTGTGCAGCCATCGGCATTTCGATAAGATCGCCGCTAAGGCGTTTCGCCGCGAGGTCGGCGAAATCCATCGGCTGCTGATAACCCTCGGCTTTCATTTGGGCAAGCTTTTGCTTTTGTTTAATGACGCCGTCGCCGTAGAGTTCCTTCGGCACCTGCAGGCCGGCCGGCCGGATACCCGTTTCGCCCGGGCGGTCCGCGAGTGCAAGCCGCTGTCGGTCGGCAAGAAAAGTCGCCGAAACGTTCAGTTCTGCAGCTTCGGCTTCTGGTGACTCGACCTTTATATCCGCCACGTCAGACGCGTTGATCTCTTCTTCGGCCACCTCCCACGAAGCGATAAGGTCATCCAGCTCTTCCTCATTCTCGCCGCCGAGCGGGTCGATCACGCGAACCGGAATAAGCGCTGACGCCGTGGCCTGATTGCCCTTCGGCCCGGGCGTGCCGCTGTCCATTTGCGAAACCACAACATAAGCGATGCCGCCGAAAAGCAATATTACCACCGTCATTATCCCGGCTGCGATGACGACAAGCGGCAGTTTGTCTTGGGTGGCATTAGGCTGCTGAGGCTTATAAGCAGGCGTCGCGGTGACGATCGCCGCTGCGGGCTCCTGACGTACAGGCGCCGCCGCTTGCGGCGCTGAACTAGGATAGCCACTGTTCTCTGAAACGGCTTCGACGCGGATTGTCGTGTTGCTGCCGATCTTCAAACGGTCGCCGTCTCTGAGGATACGCGGGCGGCCTTCGATCCGTTCGCCGTTCAAGAATGTACCGTTTGTCGAATTCTCATCGGCTACGAGCAATTCGCCGTCGTCGATAAAAAAGGTAGTGTTCACCCGCGAAAGGCCGGAGTCGTCGATGACGACATTTGCAAGCTCGGTCCGCCCAATGGAAATCGAATCGCCGACCTCAATGCTGCGGCTATCGTATGGCCCTTCGATGTGAAGCGTGTATCGCAAACCGGATCAATGGTTGTGGTGATCGTCCTCGGAGACCTCTTTCAGCACGGTCGTATCCATTTGCTGTGAGAATTCGCTGAAGTGGAACATCGTGTCATCCTTGCAGTGTTCGCAAAAGAAAGTGGCGTCCTCGCCGAGGTACATATCCTTCAAATAATACGCGATAAAGCAGCCGTAGCAACGCTGAATACGTTTGCCAAAGTCTGCGAGTACATTGTCTGTCTCGTTGGTCTCCATAAATGTCGAACGGAGATTTTATCACAGGGCAGAGTTCGGCCCGGCTTGCAAAGTGGCGGCCGTATGTGTTTTTAATAGAGCTACGAGATGATCTTCCGAACCAGCCACGTTCATCACCACCATCATCACGCCGGTTAACAACCGCGCGTGACGTGAATCTCGTTTAGAAACCCAAACGAAAATCAGTCTTTATCTTTTAGGCGCGAACTTGAGAAAGTTTCAAGGGCGTCGTTTTGTCATTTTTCGGGTATGAAACTAAGAATTGCGATACAAAGATCAGGAAAACTCGCCGAGGGCTCTATCGCCCTGTTAAAGAAATGCGGCATCGGGTTTTCAAACGGAACCGGAAAACTGCGTGCGGAGGCTGAGGACTTCCCGCTCGAGATTTTCTTTATCCGCGACGATGATATCCCGGACTACGTTGCGGATTCCGTTGCCGACATCGGTATCGTTGGCGAAAACATTCTTGCCGAGAACCCGAAACGCGTCGAGGTTGTAGAGAAACTAGGCTTCGGCCGCTGCCGCCTGTCGATCGCACTCTCTAGACTGGACAAGTTCGACGGGCTGGACTCGTTCAACGGCAAGCGTATCGCGACAAGCTATCCGAATATCCTCGGCCGATTTTTTGCGGAACGCGGGATCGAAGCAGACATTCATGAGATCAGCGGCTCCGTAGAGATCGCACCATCGATCGGTTTGGCAGATGCCGTATGCGACCTTGTCAGTTCGGGCAGCACGCTTTTTTCCAATGGCCTACGTGAGGTAGAGACAGTGATGGAATCGCAGGCCGTTCTGATCCGCAGACCGGGAATAGACGGCGAGACCGAATCCATACTTGAACAGCTTCTCTTCCGGCTTCGCAGCGTCCGGGCCGCATCGCAGAACAAGTACATTCTGTTGAATGCACCGAAAGATAAGGCGGGCGAGATCGCGCGTCTGTTGCCGGGAATGAAGAGCCCGACCATGATGCCGCTTGCGGAAGAAGGCTGGGTCTCGATCCACTCGGTGATAAGCCAGCATGATTTTTGGGAAGTAGTCGACCGCCTGAAACAGGCAGGTGCAGAGGGCATCCTGGTGCTTTCGATCGATCAGATGATCGCGTAGGAAATATATGAAGGTTGTTGAATATCCGAAACGCGAAGAATGGGCATCGCTGCTCGAGCGTCCCGGTATGGACACCAAAACGCTCGAGAGCACAGTTACCGCGATTATGAAAGACGTAGGCGAACGCGGCGATGCCGCGCTTCGTGAGTACGCACTGAAATACGACAAGGCCGAGTTGGGCGACCTCGCCGTCAGCGAAGCGGAGTTTGCCGAAGCTGAGGCGGCTGTTCCAAAAGAGCTTCAAAATGCCATCGGTCAGGCGAAGGCGAATATCGAAAAGTTTCACGCCTTGCCCGCAACTGAACCCCAAAAGATCGAAACGACTCCGGGGGTTTTCTGCTGGCGGCGGCAACTGCCGATCGAAAAGGTTGGGATTTACGTGCCTGCGGGGAGTGCACCGCTTTTCTCGACCGTGCTGATGCTGGCGATCCCGGCACGTATAGCCGGCTGCCGCGAGATCGTTATGTGCTCGCCCGCGAATTCAGACGGCAAGATCGACCCGACGACGCTTTACGCGGCGAGGCTTTGCGGCGTCACCAAGGTGTTTAAGATCGGCGGTGCACAAGCCGTAGCAGCGATGACATTCGGCACCGAGTCGGTGCCAAGAGTTTATAAGATCTTCGGCCCGGGCAATCAGTATGTGACAGAGGCGAAGATGCAGGCGACGCGGTTCGGAGTGGCGATCGATATGCCGGCGGGGCCGTCGGAAGTTGCGGTGATAGCTGACGATAGCTGCGTCCCTGAGTTCGTTGCCGCCGACCTCCTCTCGCAGGCAGAACACGGGCCGGACAGCCAGGTGGTACTCGCGGCAACCTCGCGAGAGGTGATCGAGAACGTGATGTCGGAGATCGAACGACAGGTTGCCGAACTTCCCCGCCGAGAGACCGCCGAAACGGCACTCGGAAACTCAAATGCGTTTCTCGTAAGCGGCATTGGCGATGCAGTCGAATTGATGAACGAATACGCTGCGGAGCACTTGATAATAGCGACCGAGAATGCTGAAGACGTTGCCGAACAGATAACCAATGCGGGCTCCATTTTTATTGGCAACTATTCGTGCGAAAGTGCGGGAGATTATGCCTCGGGAACGAATCACACTCTGCCGACGAACGGTTACGCTCGGGCATTAAGCGGCGTTTCTACCGCGAGCTTTTTGAAGTCAGTTACTTATCAGCAGCTGACGGCTGAAGGAATTAGAAATCTCGGGCCTGCGATCGAGACGATGGCAGGGGCCGAACGCCTGGAGGCACATAAACGTGCGATCTCCGTAAGGCTCGCAGCATTAGGAGGCGGCGATGGCGTTTGATCTCAATGGCCTCGTGCGGGCGAATATTCTTAAGCTGAAGTCTTACTCCTCGGCACGCTCCGAATTTGCCGGCGAGGCTGAGGTGTTCCTTGACGCGAACGAGAACGCGTTTGGCTCACCGGCCGGCGACAGCTATAACCGCTACCCAGACCCGCTGCAAATGGAGTTGAAGCGCCTTGTCTCCGCGATCAACGGCGTCGAACCGGATCATATCTTCGTCGGGAACGGCAGCGACGAGGCGGTCGACCTGTTGTTCCGAATATTCTGTGAACCGGGCCGTGACGAGGCGATCATCTGCCCGCCGACTTACGGCATGTACAAGGTTTCTGCAGATATCAACGACGTCGGCATTCGCAAGGTGCCGTTAACAACTGAATTTAAGTTGGATGTAGATTCGATACTCGCGGCCCAAACCAGACAGACCAAGCTTCTATTCATCTGCTCGCCGAATAATCCGACGGGTAATTTGATGGCACGGCCGGCAGTCGAGCAACTGTTGGAGGAGTTTCATGGAATCGTCGTAATAGACGAGGCATATATCCACTTTGCTTCCCACCCATCAACGCTGTCGTTGCTCGATCGCTATCCGAATCTGGTCGTCATGCAGACGTTCTCCAAGGCGTGGGGAATGGCGGGCCTTCGGGTCGGGACGGCTTATGCAAGCCGCGAGATCATCGCTTTGATGAATGCGGTCAAGCCACCTTATAACGTCAGTTCAATCGCGCAGCGGGCGGTGATAGATGCGACATCAAACCGTACACAGGTCGAGGCTTGGATCCGGCAGACTCTTGAACAACGCGGGCGGTTAGTCGCTGAAATGGCGGATCTTCCGTTCGTCCGCAAGATCTTTCCGACGGACGCGAACTTTGTTCTCGTGAGCATGGACGATCCAAAAGCAGTTTATTCATATCTGCTCAATTCGAAGATCGTCGTGCGCGACCGCAGCAGTGTTCGCCTTTGCGAAGGCTGCTTGCGGATAACTGTTGGAACGCCTGAGGAAAACACGCGGCTGCTTGAGGCACTCGCAGCATTTGGAAAGGAAGTATGAAGAAGAAGGTGTTATTTATCGACCGCGACGGAACGATCATTCGCGAACCGCATGACTTCCAGGTTGACGTGCTCGAAAAGCTCGCGTTCATTCCCGGGTCGATCACGAACCTTGCAAAGATCGCAAAAGAAACGGATTTCGTGCTGGCGATGGTCACTAACCAGGACGGCATGGGCACTGAAAGTTTTCCGGAAACGGCGTTTTGGCCGGCACAGAACTTTGTGCTGCAGACGCTTGAAGGCGAAGGCATCGTGTTCGAAGACGTTTTCGTCGACCGCACCTTTCCGCATGAGAATGCACCAACACGAAAGCCCGGGACGGGTATGCTCGGGAAGTATTTGACCGGCGAGTATGATCTCGCGAACTCGTACGTGATCGGCGACCGGCCGACCGACGTAGAACTCGCGAGAAACCTTGGAGCAAGAGCGGTATATATCCGGAACGAGAACTTCGTCCTGGACGAGGAGTATGGCATCGAAGTTCTCACGGTCAATACATGGGACGAGATTCGAAACCTGCTGACACGGCCGGCACGCCGGGCGATAACTAGCCGCAGAACGAAAGAGACACAAATAACAGTGGATTTAACACTCGACGGTTCCGGACGCGCGGAGATCGCGACTGGCATCTCGTTCTTCGACCACATGCTCGAACAGATCGCCCGGCATGGCGGTTTTGATCTGTCCATAAAGGCTGCGGGTGACCTGCACGTCGATGAACACCACACGATCGAGGACACGGCTATCACGCTCGGTGAGGCTTTCGCTGCCGCACTGGGCGATAAACGCGGCATCGATCGATACGGTTTTTGCTTGCCGATGGACGACTGCCTGGCCCAGGTCGCCGTTGACCTCGGCGGCCGGCCATGGTGCGAATGGGATGCGGAATTCAAACGCGAAAAGATCGGAGAAATGCCCACCGAGATGTTCTTCCATTTCTTTAAATCGTTCTCCGATGCCGCCCGCTGCAACCTGAATATCAAGGCCGAGGGCACCATCGAGCACCACAAGATCGAGGCGATCTTTAAGGCGTTCGCACGTGCGCTAAAGGTGGCGGTTCGGCGTGACGGGACTGAATTGCCGTCGACAAAAGGAGTCCTGTGAAGGTAGCGATCGTTCGATACAATGCGGGCAACACGGCCTCTGTGCTGAATGCGTTAAAACGCTCCGGCGTCGACGCTACGGTGACCGACGATGCGGCAGTGCTCGCCGCAGCGGACAAGGTTATCTTCCCGGGCGTCGGTGAGGCACGCAGCGCGATGAACTACATTCGCGAGCGAAGCATCGACAAGGTGATCAAGGGATTGTCCCAGCCCGTGCTAGGCATCTGTCTTGGAATGCAGCTTTTCTGCGAATCGTCAGAAGAGCACGAGACCGAATGTCTCGGCATCGTGCCGTTGCGAGTTCGACGTTTTGAACCGGCCGGACTGAAGGTCCCGCACATGGGCTGGAATAGGGTGATACCTGCGGACTGTCCGATCTTTGACGGCATCCCGAACGGTGAGCACTTTTATTTCGTCCATGGCTATTACGCCGAGGCCGGTGGAGCAACCGTGGCGGAATGTAACTACGGCACACCGTTTACCGCCGCGTTACGGAAAGAGAATTTCTACGGAGTGCAGTTTCACCCAGAAAAATCGGGCGAGGCAGGTAAACGCATTTTGGATAACTTTTTGAACCTATGATCGAGATCATTCCCGCCATCGACATAATCGGCGGCAAATGTGTGCGTCTTTCTGAAGGCGACTTCGCGCGGAAGACGGTTTACGACGATGATCCGGCTTCAGTTGCGCGACGGTTTGCGGATGCGGGCATCCGTCGGCTGCACGTTGTCGATCTCGACGGGGCGAAAACGGGTTCGCCGAAGAATCTCACCGTGCTCGAACGCATCGCAGCCATCAACGAATTAACCGTCGACTTCGGCGGAGGCATCAAGAACGATAGGGATATCGCAGCCGCTTTTGACGCGGGGGCAGCTATCGTCTCGGTCGGCAGCGTTGCAGTTAAGGACCCGGCCACACTTGAGCGATGGATCGGCAAATACGGCGGCGAGCGGATCTTCCTCGGGGCGGATGCACGCGACGGCATGATCGCTGTGAATGGATGGCAGACCGCGACCGAATACGTTGTCGTGCCGTTTCTGCAGCGGTGGGTTGATGCCGGCATTAAGAGCGCGTTCGTCACTGATATTTCGAAGGACGGAATGCTGGCGGGGCCGGCTGTTGAGCTGTACAAGGATGTCGTCGCGGCCATGCCGCAGCTTGCGCTGGTCGCGAGCGGCGGTGTGAGTTCGATGGACGATATTCGAGAGCTCGACCGCATTGGCTGCGCCGGTGTGATCATAGGAAAGGCGATCTACGAGGGCCGTGTGACCGTCGAGGAGATCAGCGAATATGTTGGCTAAACGCATCATTCCCTGCCTAGACGTGAAGGACGGACGAACCGTCAAGGGGACGAACTTCGTAGGGCTCCGAGATGCCGGCGATGCGATCGAGCTAGCCCAACGCTATTCCGCTGAGGGGGCGGATGAGTTGGTCTTTCTGGATATCTCCGCGACGAACGAGCGGCGTAAGACGATGACTGAGCTTGTCCGGCGTGTCGCCGCGAGGATAAACATCCCGTTTACCGTCGGCGGCGGGATCTCAGACGTGGACGACATTCGCCCATTGCTAGAATCCGGCGCCGACAAGATCTCGATCAATACTGCGGCGATTAAGGATCCCGAGTTGCTCTCGCGTGCGGCCGACGCTTTCGGGTCGCAGTGCGTCGTGCTAGCTATCGACGCCAAGCAGACGGCCGACGGCTGGAAGGTATTTCTCAACGGCGGCCGAGTGGCGACCGATATCGACACTGTCGCGTGGGCACAACGGGGCGTGGAACTCGGGGCTGGGGAGATCTTGCTGACCTCTATGGACGCTGACGGCACCAAAGCCGGGTTTGAGAACGGCCTGACGCGGACGATTTCGGAGTCAGTTGGCGTGCCGGTGATTGCGTCGGGCGGAGCCGGCAGCATGGACGATTTTGCCGAGGCGTTCGTGATCGGCAAGGCCGACGCAGCATTAGCAGCGAGCGTTTTCCATTATGGCGGGATTGCCATCCCGGAGCTCAAATCGTTTCTGCGGATGCGCGGAATAGAGGTGCGGATATGAATCTGAATTTTGAAAAATCTCCGGATGGCCTTTTGCCGGCCATAGTTCAAGACGCGGACAGCCACGCAGTACTGATGCTTGGTTACGTGAACGGTGAAGCGGTCGATCTTACAGTGAGTACGGGCAATGTCACCTTTTTTTCGCGATCGCGAAAGGCGATATGGATAAAGGGTGAAACGAGCGGGAACTACCTAAAACTGGTTTCGATAGTCGCGGATTGCGATAGCGATACGATCCTCATCCGGGCCCGGCCCGCCGGCCCGACTTGCCACACCGGAAGTACAACGTGCTTTGGCGAGCCGGAAGCCGATACCATCACCGAGCTTGAAGCAGTCATCGCCGACCGTCGTGCGAACCCATCTGATGACTCCTACGTTTCTTCCCTTTTCAAAAAAGGCATCAACAAGATCGCACAGAAGGTCGGTGAGGAAGCGGTCGAGACCGTTATCGCCGCAAAAGATGAGGACCTCGACTCATTCAAAGCCGAGGCCGCCGATCTGCTTTTTCATTACCTTATCCTGTTAAACGCAAAGGAAGTTTCGCTAAAGGATATTGCCGACGAATTGAAGGCCCGGCGACGATGATCACTTCACAACTCCGCGGTTCGAGGTCTCGATAAACTCGACGAGGATGTCGACCTCTTTGACGCCCGTGATCTCTTCCTTAATACGTTCCACTGCTTGAGTGGTGTTCAGCTTTGACGAGAGCAGGAGCCTGTAAGCATGGTGGAGTGCGTCGATGGTCTCCTGAGAATACCCACGTCGTTTCATCCCGACCTTGTTCAAGCCGAAACACCGTGCGTGGTTTCCCTGAATGATCGCATAGGGCGGAGCATCTTTTACTACGACCGAATAACCGCCGATAAACGCCTCGGGTCCGACACGGCAGAACTGATGAACGCCTGAATATGCACCAACGTTCGCGCGGTCCGCGATCTCCACATGTCCGGCCAGCGTTGCGGCATTGGCCATGATGATGTCGCTCCCAAGCTGGCAGTCATGTGCCACATGAGCCTGTGCCATTAAGAGATTTCGGTCGCCGATGCGGGTAAGGCCTCCGCCGCCAGCGGTCCCACGGTGAATAGTAACAAACTCGCGTATCTGGTTGCGGCGTCCGATCTCGGTGCGTGTTGACTCGCCGCCGTACTTAAGGTCCTGCGGGGCAAGCCCTATCGATGCGAACGGGAACACATGAGTTTCATCGCCGATCGAAGTGTCGCCGTCAACCACAACATGCGACTCAAGCCGCACGCCGTTTCCCAACCTGACCGCCGCCCCGACCGTTGAAAAAGGGCCGATATAGCAATCTTCCCCAACGACGGCGTCCGGGTGGACGATCGCTGTTTCGTGAATAAATGTCGGCATGAGGAATGTCTAGTTGTTCTCCGATTCGCTTTCTACGTGGTCCGCTGTCTCGATCACCGGGTGGGCATCCCGCATTATCAGCCACATTGCAACGACTGCGGCGGGAAAGGCGAGTATCACACCCGCTATCGCACCGCCGAAGACCGATGCGACAAGGCCGAACACGCCATACTTACGGTTATGCATCTTGATCCCGGCGACCAACGGAAAGACACCGAAAAGAAAACCCAGAATGATATTGAAACCGACGACGTAGAGAAGAAGGTCGTCGTAGCTAAGGCGAATGTTCTCCATATTTGCCTCCTGGCTATTTGCGGTCTGCGATCACACTCATGATTATCGCTTCAGCGGTGACGTTTCCGTCAACCGAGGCGACGCCCTTCATCTTTTGCACCTTACTTCCGACCCGAAGAGCCGTGACTTCGAGTCTAAGCGTGTCGCCCGGAACGACCGGCCGCCTGAACTTTGCCTCGTCGAGACCACTGAAAAACGGGATCTTGTCGTCGCGATCTTCAAACTCTCGCAATGCAAGTATCGCCCCGACCTGGGCCAAGGCCTCGATCTGCAGCACGCCCGGCATTACCGGTGCACCGGGAAAATGGCCGGCGAAGAAATGCTCGTTGGCGGTCACCTGCTTAATACCGACAATGCGGGTGCGAGGCTCGAGTTCGATGATCTTATCAACAAGGAGGAAAGGATAACGGTGCGGCAATATCTGCTGTATCGCAACTGAATCGTAGATCGTCATTGGAGAGCTGTAAATACTAAAAGTCAGCAGCCAGCAGAAGAAAACTTCGACCGACCACTGACTGTCCGGAAAAACTCGTTATCGGTTACTGACGCGGGGCTGCTGCCGTTGCGGCGCCAGCCGGGCGTGCATTGTAAAACGTGATGAAGTCCTTGGTGATGTCGGTCTTCGCCTGATTTACCCAAAGGAAAATGGCAGCTTCGTCACGGGAAAGGTCAACGACGATGTCGTATCCTTTCTGCTGCGAGTACTCGCCGATAGCCTTACCGATATCCTGGGTGATCGGGGCAAGGACCTCAGCACGGCGACGTTCGAAACGTGCAGTTGCATCTTCCTGTTTGAACTTTGCTTCGCGCTGGGTCTTTTCAAGCTCCTCGACCTTCTTCGCGGCGGCATTCTGGTCGATCGGCACTTTACCGGTCGCTGCCTGCTGTCGAAGGGCTTCGATCTCTTTCTGAAGCGTGTCGATACGGGTTGCCATCGTGGTGAGCTCGTTCTGTGCAGGCTTGAATTCGTTTTCGAGCGAGGTCAACGCATTTACATACTTGGTAATACCGCCCTGCTGGGCACCAAAAGCGGTAGTGTCGATAACGACGATCCGCGGGGCCGCAGGTGTTGCGGTCTGTGCCGATGCCGTTACCGAGAAGATCGCCGCAAAGATAAAGCCGGCGGCAAACATACTGATTCTTTTCATTATTCTAGAGAACTCCTTAAAACTGCGTCCGGGAAGAAACGTGTCGTTGTTTCCTTACTTTGAAACCAATTATCGCTATTTTGTTGCCTGCACAAAAGCGGATTCGGCAAAAGAACGACAATCTTATTGTATCGATATTCCGATGTCAATTTTTCGGGCCGCTGATGTGAAATCGCCCGCGGCCCGGCCGCAAAAGCATCGCCTTAGAAAGTACGTCCGACTGTGAATCGGAAACCGCTTCGCTTACCGGGAAGGAAGATGCCGGGAACTTCCTGTGTAACACCGAACTTACCGTTCGGGTTGTAGTAATAGATCAGGCGGAACGGAACGTTCACGATCGGCACCTGCACCCTGAGTTCGAGGCCGACCGACGCCCTGTAGTCGCTGATCTTGTTAAAAGCCGAATCGTCGATTCGAAGCAGCGAATTCTGCTGAGCGTCACCCCGAAGGTAAAGCTGCTGTACTTCCGGCGAAAGCGAGGTCGGGCAGCCAAAGCGATTTCCACGGCAGAATTCGTTGACGAAATCCGTCCTTGTCATCACGCGTCCGCGGTAGTAAAGAACGCTGCCGAAGCTGCTCTCGAGCACCGGTGCATTGATCAGACTAAGAGCTGTCACGCGACCCGGGCCTAGGAACAGATCATCGCGAAGAAACTCCGAGTCGATTCGCTGGGTGCCGGTGTTCCGAAGATTGAAAACGCTGCCGATATCGGCGAACGCCGCAAGAGTGGCGGGGCCGAAAAGCGGTATGCGGTATTCAAAATTACCGAGGATCTGCGTATCGCCGCCGACGAACCGATAGTTACGGGCGAACAGTGCCGGATTCGCCCCGTCGGGCCCAGTGAGCGTTCCGAGCCCGGCAAGCTGTCCGGGTATTTGCGAACCCGGAGGGAATCCGGGCAGCGGTGTAGGCTCGCCGCCCGCGTTCGCCGAAACGACTACGTTCCGTGTCGTCACATATGTGTCGAACGGTGCGATCGGGCCGATCGCACGCGAATTGTAGCCGCGAATATCGTTCTCGCTGCCGAGGTAGTAACGTTCGTAAACCGGTATGCCGCCAACGAATGCGAGCGAGTTCGCATTGCGGATAGTGTCCGTTGTAGCAAACGCCCCGATCGTTCCAGCCTGGACCCGGAACGCGAACACGTGCGGATTCTTCGACCGCCGATTGCGGACCGGCATATAGCGGCTGTAAGAGATCGTCGGCTGATAAGTGCGGACATCACCGCCGAGCCCCGCCAACGCAACGCCGAGCGAAAGCTGCGAACCGCTAAGCGTGTCGATCCCGTTTGGCGCGGGCTGTCGCGTGTCGTAAACGAAGGAACCGGTGATGCGGCTCGTGACGATACCCGGCTGTCGATAGATTACCGGAATCCGCTGCGAAGGGTCGGCCGACTGGTTGACCTCAGGGTCAGAAATCGATGTACTCGAAAGCTGATAGCTGAGGCCGACACGTGAGAACTGCGTAAACCGACGCTTCCTGAATGCGAGTTCCGAAAGCGGAGCGGTCGCAAAAAGGCTGACTCCGTATGTGCTCTGCGTAAAAAGATTGCTTTCGTCGGTCGTGATCTGGCCAAAGGGGGTGTACAGGTCGTTGATGAGATCCTGATTTTGCGTCAGGAACGTACCTTCACCGAAGAACCTGTAACGTGAAGCAAAGAGCGAAACACCAACCGAGATCGGCCGATCTCGGAAATACGGTTCTTGATAGGAGACCTGAAAACTCTGCTGACGGTTACCGGCACCGAACGAGAAGGAAAGTACTTCGCCGCGGCCGGCCAGGTTGTTGGTCGAATACTCGAGTCCGAAGAACGAACCGCCGATCCCGGAAACGCCACCGTTGAACGAGATCTGCTGGCGGCCCTTTTCCTTGATCTTGACGACCAGGTCGACCTCGCCTTCTTCTTCATCAGTGCGCGTCTCTACGTCTTGGTCCTTATCGATCGGGTCAAAATACTGGGTCTGGTTAAGACGAGCGACAGAGATCTCAAGGTACTGCTGGTTGTAAACGTCGCCTTCGTTCAAAAGGAATTCGCGACGCATAACGCGGTCGCGCGTGAAGGTGTTACCCGTGAACTCAAGCCGGCGAAGCGAGAACTGCTTACCTTCTTCGATCGTAATCGTGATGTCTACAATACCCTCATTTGGGTTGTTCGGATTATCTTTGAATTCCGGGTCAAACTCGGCATTGTAGTTCACGAAGCCCTGGTTTCCGTAGACCTTTTTGAGATCTTCGTAGACCGCATCCTGCAACCGCTTACCGTCGGCCACCTCCCCGGTTTTAAGCCCGACCGCACCGAGTATCTGCTGTTCCGAAAAGATCGAGTTCCCCTCGACCTTCAGTTCACCAACACGATAGACCTTCCCTTCGGTTATCGGCACAACGATGCGAAGCGTGTCGTCCTTTGATGAAATAAGCGGCAGCGGAAGTGTGACGAGCGGGATGAAATCGGTCCGCTTGACACCGAGCCCAACTACCTCAGGCTCTCCAATACGTGCTTGGAAGTAGCCCTTCGACCACATGTACGAGCGGACGTTCCTTTGCAGATCTGCCTGCAGTGCCTGCATGTTTAGGATGTCCTGCCCCTTGAAACGAGAGATAAGGCCCGTTTCCTTGATATATAGCATCGCACCGCGAAGCTCGCCATCGCTGAACTTCTCGTTCCCTACAAAGTCGATGTCGATTATGCGTGATCGCAGGCCCTGTTCCACCTCGAACGTCAAAGCGATCGAGGTCGCAGAAACCTCTTCCTCTTTAATATTTACTTTGGCGTTCGGGTAGCCTTTAGAAGCGAGGAGTTCGCGAAGGATGCGAGATGCGGTACGTGCCTTTACCGGATCGTAGATCGCTTCTTTCGAGATACCGGCTCGCTGTTCGCGGAAAGCCTTGAGGATGTCTGATTCCGGAACGGCCTTAAGCCCCGCGAACTGAAGATCGCGGATGATCGGCCATTCGCGAACCTCAAATATCACGTTTACACCGCCACGCACACCAGGTGTCGTCAGAACCCTGGTAGCAGTCTTATCAAAGAAGTTCAGCGAGAGAAGTTCACGGAGATCCCGTTCAAGGGCGGCTGGGTCGTAGACGTCGCCCGGCCTTGTTTTGATGTAGTAGATAAGGTCGTCGTCACGAAGACGGCGGTTTCCCTGAATGTCAACGCTTTCAACTACCTGCTGAGAAGAGCGGGCGGCAGCGGAGGAGATCGCATTCTCTTTAAAGTCCGACCCTGCGAGTGCCGGAACTGCCATGCAGGCAAGACTTAATAAAGCAAGCCCGAATGCGGTGAATTTGTGCATACGAAAAAGATCCCTTTATAAAGGCGTTTGTCCCGAGCCCGTGAGGGACCGGTAAAGCCGCTACCCTACGAAAAATAAAGAGTTAGGATAACGAAAAGGGTGCGGCTTTTCAATGTCGGCAAATAACGAGTCTATGATTCGACCAACCGTTAAGTGGTTGCCTTTTTGACCTGTTCCGACAAACCTTCGAATTATACAGGTTTACGCACAGAAATAGAAAATGGCGCGCCGTGTTTACGGGCGTTTCGGTGAGTGAACAGCGGTATTTTCACACGACGATCAGGTGCCGTTCCGGCGTGTTGTCGGAGAAATTGCAATTATGCTAAGATTCGGCGGACGTTAGTGTCCCGATATCTGTAAAACCCAACTAATTCAATAGCTTAAGGAGACGACCAATGGCAGGCAAATTTGAGATCAAAATCGGCAAGAACGGCAAGGTACATTTCAACCTGAAGGCCTCGAACGGACAGATCATTCTCACCAGCGAAAAATACGAGACGCGTAAGGCGGCCGAGGGCGGAATAGCTTCGGTCAAAAAGAACGCGACAAACGACGCCCGATTTGAACGCAAGACGGCTAAGGACGGCTCTTCATATTTCGTTTTGAAAGCTGCGAACGGCGAGCCGATCGGTAAAAGCGAGATGTATAAGACGAAGCGTTCAATGGAGAACGGCGTTGCATCGGTCGGCAAAAACGCCCCGGAAGCAGCGGTCGTCGACGCGAAGTAAGAATGCTTTAATGGTAGTTTCAGCAAAAGCCCGCGGCGGTTGCCGGGGCTTTTTCATTTTGCCGTTTTTGATGCGACAATCGGAGTTTGCCGCTGAGCGAGCAGATCCAGGAGTTTCAGTAACATCTTATGAACATTTCAGCCGGTGCGGCCCGTGTAAGGCCCGGAGTCGAGGTTTTGTTAAATCACCGCATCGACCTGCTGCGCGGTCAGCGGGTCGGGCTCGTCTGCAATCAAGCTTCCGTTATGCCGGACCTGACGCACGTCGCCGACGTTTTCGAGGCTCATGCCGAGATCAACCTGACCACGCTTTTCGGCCCGCAGCACGGCATTCGCGGCGACGTGCAGGACAACATGATCGAGACCGACCACACGATCGATAAGCGTACGGGCAAACCGATCTATTCGCTCTACAGCGAAACACGTGAGCCGACCGACGCGATGCTCGAAAACGTTGACACCATCGTCTTTGACCTGCAGGATGTCGGCTGCCGCATCTACACGTTCGTTTACACGATGGCGAACTGCATGCGGGCGGCCA
>JAUCQE010000071.1 GCA_030372865.1 Pyrinomonadaceae bacterium | reverse complement strand
GGTTATCGGCCATCAGCCGCTTAAGCTGCTCTTTGATCGACGAAAGATCGCCGACGGCACGCATGTCCTTGAACTCGTAAAACGTAATTACCTGATACATCTATTTACCGGTCGCCATACCGGGCTCGCCTAGTTTCGCCCCGACGGGCAATCTCACCCCGTTTAGAAAATCCGCCGTGGTCATCCGGCGTTTGCCTTCGATCTGCAGTTCTTCGATGCGGAGCACACTCCCGCCGCCGCATGCAATTCTCAGGTCCTTGCCGTTCGACGAGATGACCGTTCCTGCGTGTTCCGCGGTGCTTTCATCGATCGCGTTCGCCCGCCAAAAGGTGACTTTCTTCCCGGCAAAAAGCGTGAACGACCCAGGAAATGGCTGAAATCCGCGAACCCGGCTCGCGATTTCCCTGCTGCCCTGCGACCAATCGATCAAACCATCCTCTCTTCGCATTATTGGTGCCAATGTCGCTACCGAATCATCTTGCGGGCGCGGCACGACCGTGTCCAAACTCGCGAGTGTCTGCGAAAGCAGCTCGGCCCCCTGATGGGAGAGCCGTTCCATTAGCTCCGGGGCGGTCTCATCGACGCCGATCGCCGTTTCCGACTGCATCAGGATATCGCCAGTATCAAGCCCCTCGTCCATCCGCATCGTCGTAACACCGGTCGTATTCTCACCATTGACGATCGCCCAGTTTACCGGGGCCGCTCCCCGATACTTCGGTAGCAGCGAAAAATGAACATTGATCGCTCCGTGCGGAAACGCCGTCAAATGATCTATGGTCAGAATACGTCCGTAAGCAACGATGACGGCCACATCAGCCCCGATCGAACGAAACTCATCCAACGCCTCCGGTGTCTTGATCTTTAGCGGCTGCCTTACCTCGATGCCATGAGCCAAAGCGGCTTCCTTCACGGGCGGCATCGTGAGTTTGTTGCCCCGGCCTGCGGGGCGATCGGGCTGTGTGTAAACACAAACGACTTCGTGGTCGTCAGCGATCAGCCTTTCGAGTGACGGGACCGCGGCCTGCGGCGTGCCCATAAATACGATCTTCATAGCTCGCGAAGCGAAAACAAAAAGGCAAAAGCGTTGCGATCCGCTCTTGCCGATCAAACCAAATAACTACCTTATTACCTAGTAGCCGCAGTGATAGTTCGTGCCTTCGAATGCGCGGCTCCAGCCGTCCTTCCCGCGATTGTATACATTAAATCCCGCACCCTCGAACGACTGTACGTACGTAAATATCTCGCCGACGCCGTCGTTGTCGTAATCGAGGACATCAAGCAAAAGCTCGTGGTAAACTCCGTCGTCCAGGCTCGCGATGTCGCCGCTCATCACCTCGTCTTCCTTGATCGACCGCAGGTCGCTGAAACGCATTGCGTACTTGCCGTCTGCTCCTTTCTCCGCAATGAAGAAAAGAAGTATCCGAGATTTCGGGTCATTCTCGACCCAGTAACTGCCGACGAGTTCGGCTTTCTTATCGCCGTCGACGTCCAAAGCCGTCAGATTGTGGTAATCAAGCTTTTTGATCTCGATCTGATTCTTCGCGTATTCCGCTCGAATGACAGCATCGATCTCGTTTCGTTCCGGCCAGGTCGGCAGACGACGCACTCCGCTCCCGGGCTTTTTCGTGGCAAAGTTCGTGGCGAGCGCCATCACCTTGCCTTTCAACGTCGCCCGAGTGGAGGTTGTGGTAGCTTGCGCCATATTCGGCCCGCACTCCATCGGGGAGTTATCCGCCGCGACCGCGACCGTTCCCGCGTTCGAACCGCCAAAGATCAGCCGATAGCTCGACCCGGCTTTGTAATACTTATCCGTGAAAGCCTTGACCAATGTCGATTCATCGCTGCCGTCGACCGTTTCGGCCAACTTACCGCCCTCGATATGAGCGATCGGCTCGAGAACCTTTCCGTCGTTAAGTACGGCAAAAACGATAGATTTCTCCGCCGGTTTTGGCGAAGCCTTCGGCTTCGCGGCATTGCGCTGGGCCGTGACCGCTGCAGCGTCGCCAAGAATGAAGACCGCAGCGATCACGAAAAACACCCGATTTATCAGACTTAAAGTACTCATTGCTAAACCTTTCGCGAGATCGATTTCGCCTGCATGAACTGAAGCAGGTACTCGCGGCCGCCCGCTTTTGAATCCGTACCGCTCATGTTAAATCCGCCGAAAGGATGCACACCGACCAACGCCCCCGTGCATTTTCGGTTCAGATAGAGGTTGCCGACGTGGAATTCACGCCGTGCCCTTTCGAGCCGTTCCTCCGAAGCGGAATAGACGGAGCCCGTGAGCCCGAATTCAGTGTCGTTCGCGATCTCAAGCGCATGGTCGTAATCGCGTGCTTTGATCACAGCCAGCACCGGAGCAAAAATCTCTTCCTGCTCGATCGTGTCGCCCGGCTTCACG
>JAUCQE010000070.1 GCA_030372865.1 Pyrinomonadaceae bacterium | reverse complement strand
GCATACGAGATACACAGCGCTGTCTCGTGGGCTCGGAGATGTGTATAAGAGACAGGCGGAAGGACCGATGCGTTGGTGGTGCCGCGAAGCATCATCGAAGTGAAATCCTGTCGCATCTTCGGATATTTCGAGAAATTCCGCTGAAAATTGAACGTGAACTCCGAGACCGCCAGATTGTCGGTCGGCAAACGGGGAACCGCGGTCGTATTCGCCAGCCGCAGTTCGTTGCCCCAGGCACCCGGGCTTCGCGTGCCCGCTACCTCGATCAGCGCCGGCGAGGCGGCGTTCTTACCTGGAATTCCGGGTGCGAGGTTGATCTTCAGTTCCGTCTGCTCGAGTTCCGACTTCGAAAATTCCAGAACGTAGCGTGTAAGAGCCGTAATGTCGCCCTTCGGCCCGGTCTCAAGGTAAAGCAGATATCGGAACTGGCCGCCGTTCTCTTTGTCGCGGACCGTGTGGACGTAATCACCAAGCTTGCCGTTGAATTTCACGTAGAGCCAGAGCGGGTCGCCGTCCGCAACGTCCTTTACCGCATTCGGTTTTGCCTCGGCGAACGACCTTGCGTCCTGCTTTACGAGAACGGACTGGACATCGACATTCATCACCGCAGCTTTCGGTTTCGGCACTGCGATGGCGGCGATGTCTTCGGCGTCCTGCGACTTTTGCCGCTCCTCATCGGCCTTTCGCAATTGCTCCATGCGCTCTTCAGCCCGCTTCATCTGCGGAAACTGTGCGAGGGCCGGGATCGACAATAATGCTGTGATCGTGAGGATAAGTGCGGTCTTGTGCATAAGCTTGATTATAAGTACACGTTCAGGTTTCGTAAAAGTTCAATAACCTGCCGTCGCCGGTGCGATTGCCTCAAAACAACAAGTTGGATAGAATCAAAGGTTCGCAATTTATCCAATTTTTGAATGAGGATATAAGAAACTACTATGTCAAATGTCCCTATAACAGTTGCACATGGCGACGGCATCGGACCCGAGATCATGGATGCCACGCTGCACATCATCAAGGAAGCCGGTGCCCGTATCGACATCGACACCATCGAGATCGGTGAAAAGGTCTATCTTTCGGGCAATTCGGCCGGCATCGCTCCGGAAAGCTGGGATTCGCTACGCCGGACAAAGGTTTTCCTGAAAGCGCCGATCACCACTCCGCAGGGCGGCGGCTTTAAGTCGCTTAACGTGACGGTCCGCAAGACGCTCGGCCTTTACGCCAACATCCGCCCGTGCGTTTCGTATCATCCGTTCATCGACACGAAGCACCCGGTGATGGACGTCGTCATCGTTCGCGAGAATGAAGAGGACACCTACGCCGGCATCGAGCACCGCCAGACCAACATGGTCGAACAGTGCCTCAAGCTTATCTCGCGTCCCGGCTGCGAAAAGATCGTCCGCTACGCCTTCGAATACGCCGTTCGCAACAACCGCAAAAAGGTAACGGCCTTCGTGAAGGACAACATCATGAAGCAGACGGACGGGCTGTTTCACAAGGTGTTCGACGAGATCGCATCGGAATATCCGGGCATTGAGGCCGACCACTGGATCGTGGACATCGGTGCCGCAAAGCTGGCGGATACGCCCGAGAATTTTGACGTCGTCGTGATGCAGAACCTCTACGGCGACATTCTCTCCGACGTCGCGGCGCAGATCGCGGGCTCCGTCGGCCTTGCCGGCTCTGCCAACATCGGTGAGAACATCTCGATGTTCGAGGCGATCCACGGTTCGGCACCGCGTCGTGCGGGCCAGAACCTCGCGAACCCGTCAGGCCTCTTCCTCGGTGCGATCATGATGCTCGTGCACATCAACCAGCCGGACATCGCCGAGCTTGCACACAATGCGTGGCTCAAGACGATCGAGGACGGCGTTCACACCTACGACATCTTCAAGGAAGGCGTTTCGAAGGAAAAGGTCGGCACCAAGGAATTTGCTCAGGCCGTGGTCGATCGTCTCGGCCAGAAGCCGGAAACGCTCAAGCCGGTCGTATACAAGAAGGTCGAAGAGATCGCCGAAGCAGACCGCAAGCCGATCTACACGGTGCGTGAGCCGCAGAAGAAGGAACTCGTCGGCGTCGATGTGTTCCTGGATTGGTGGAACGGCAGCTACTACGGCGCAGGTAATGAGCTCGGACAGAAACTCGAAGCCGCAGCCAACGGCGACGGCCTCAAGCTGGTGATGATCTCGAACCGCGGCACGAAGGTCTATCCGAAAGGATTCGAGGACACCTTCTGCGTCGACCACTGGCGCTGCCGCTTTATGTCCGATAACGACACCCGCGAGATCACGCATCAGCAGGTGATCAATCTGCTCCAGCGTGTGCAGGATGCCGGCTTTGACTTCATCAAGACCGAGCACCTTTGCTTCTTCGACGGCGAACCGGGCTTCTCGCTCGGACAGGGGCAGTAATCGATCGCCAGATAGAATGAACCGGGCGAGGAATTGACCTCGCCCGGTTATTTTTTTCGGATTAGCAGGACGTAATCGCTAGTTTGCTCAAGCCGCTGATTGATCTGCAGGTGGATACAGTCGCTCGAACTCCGGATCGCCATGTAGAAGTGCCAGATCGGGATCCTGTCGGGCCCATGCAGAGTGCCGATTTCCGCCTTCCCACGATTTTTTGAGGGCGTTCATAGCATCCTTTACGTTGTTCATCGCGCAGAAGCAGCAAGCGGCATTATAAAGGATCATTGTGTCATCCGGACGAAGGAGTATTGCCATGTCTAATTCCCGTTTGGCGTCGTCCAGTCGTCCCTGCATTGCGTAGTCACTCGCCAGAAGTACGCGGACCCTGGCGTCTTCGGGCACTTTCTTAAGGTGCTCTTCAAATACGGCAATCTCTCGATGGGTAAAGTTTATAAGCGCATCTTTCTTTCCTAAAGCCCCTAAAGCGTTATGGATAGGGATGGTTGTATTGTAGTTCTCGCCTGCGTGGGCCAGAGCGACCTCCATAAGATCCGCGATCTCCTGATACCTTCCGGCCTCGAAAAGCGCACGGCCCAACAAATAGTAACCGCCGTCAAGGTCAGGGTCGCGAGCAAGTGCCGGCCGCATCTTGTCAACGGCATTTTCGTATCGTCCTTCGGCAAAATCGACCCATGCTTCGGCGAGCTTTATTTCCGGGGCGTCGTTTCCGTTGGAACTCGCTTTTTGCGTCGCGGATATTGCACGTTCGATCCACTGCGGCTGACGTTCATAATGGTAGTAATACTGCGCGCAAACATTCGCCAAGCCCGCATGTGCTAGCGAGAACCCTTCGTCAAGAGCTACCGCGTTCTCATACATTTGAAGAGCGACCTGCATATCTTGCCGGCCTACACGACGCGCGTAGTTTCTGCCTCTCAGATACAGGTCGTACGCCTGAAGGTTCTCAGTCGGTTTTGCGGCCAATGCCTGCTGTTCCTGCGGCGAGAGCGTTATCCGCAATGCGGCCGCAATTTTTGACGCGATCTCGTCCTGAACTTCAAAAACATCGGCCATCTCACGATCGTACCGTTCGGACCAAAGTGGAAAATCGGTCGTCGTGTCAACGAGCTGGGCATTGATACGCAGACGATTTCCTGCACGCCGCAGACTTCCGGTAAGGACATAGGAAGCCCCGAGTTCATTTCCGACCTGTCCGGCGGTGACCGGTTTGTCCCGGTAACCCAACACCATTGCACGTGAGAATGTTTTTACCCGCTTGATCTTTGAGAGTTCGGTCGTAATGTCCTCGGTAATGCCGTCACGCAAGTACTCGTCCTCTTTCATGCCGCTAAGATTCTCAAAGTAAAGAACAGCTATTGAGTGTTCGTTTACCGATTGCGGCGCCCGTGTGCTATGAATCGCGCTGGATTCGCCGACGTGTCGCCCCGAATTGAGGTCGCGCTTTAATCTTTTGAGCGAGGTCTTGAGCTCGGTCGCGCTCTGAAATCGCAGATCGCGGTCTTTCTCGAGAGCCTGAAAAACAATTCGATTTAGTTCGAGCGGCAGCGAGGGATTGATCTCTGTGATCGGCTGTGGGCTTCTATTCAGGATCGCGTCGAAAACTACCGCTGATGCCTCGCCGTGGAATGGCACTGTCCCAGTCGCCATTTGGTACAAGACTGTACCGATGGAAAAAAGGTCAGTGCGGGCATCCGTTATCTCGCCGCGAGCCTGTTCGGGAGACATATAGGCGATGGTGCCCATTGTCGCGCCGGCTGATGTCAGCTGGTCAGGGATCGCGGTCGGCACGTTCGACGCGGCCTCAGGCTTTTGCATGTCGATCTTTGCAAGCCCAAAGTCGAGTATCTTGGCCTGCCCGCGAGCTGTCACGAAGATGTTGGCAGGTTTGAGATCGCGGTGAACTATGCCTTTTGAATGTGCAGATTCGAGCGCGTCAGCGATCTGCACGCCAAGAGTCAGCAGCTTATCGATAGCAACCGGCCCTCGCCTGACAAGATCGGCGAGCGACTCGCCGTCAAGGAGTTCCATCACGATGAAATGCGCCGATTCGTATTCCTCGATACCGTGGATCGTGCAGATATTCGGATGATTCAAGGAAGATGCGGCTCGGGCCTCGCGCTTAAAACGCTGCAGCAAAGTATCGTCATTCGCCATCGACGGCGACAGGAACTTAAGCGCGACATTGCGCCCGAGGTTGGTGTCCTCAGCTTCATAAACAACTCCCATCCCGCCTTCGCCAAGCTGAGACGTGATGCGATAGTGTGAAACGGTCCTTCCAATCACGGTTCGACCTCCTCGGATCTTACGACTTGAATGTTGGGTGCTCGGCAATGGTAGTACAGCGTTATATCCCCGTCAAGCATCTTGTTTTGTGTATTTGCCCGAACATCACGCGTAGCGGGCGAGGAAATTTGCTTTCGTTCGACATCTCCTCTATTTTTGAAGGAAATGCAGGGAAACAGGCAATTTAGCGGTTCTTTGTTGCTCCGCGCACTGGCGATGGTCTTTTTCGTCGCGTGTGGCATCGCCGCGCAAACTACGACCTCGGCGATACCTTCCGGCCGGCCGGTCTATTTCGATTCGAACGGCAAAAGGATAACGCAAGAGGAGTTCGTCGAGATCCGAACCGCAAATCCGAACGTGCCGGACGCGACGATCATCCGTGCCGGCGAGGACGGGACGGTCGAATTCCGCCTGCAAAAGATACCGCAAGAGGGAATGCCGCTCCCGGAATTTTCGGTCCGCACGATCGACGGCATGAACATCAGCACGTCAGATCTCAAAGGAAAGGTCGTTGTTCTCAATTTCTGGTTCATCGGCTGCCCCGCGTGTATGTCCGAGATGCCGAGCCTTAACCTGCTTGCGGCAAAATTTGCCGGCAAGGAGGACGTCGTCTTTCTTTCAATGACAGAAGACAAGCTTGCCGCGGTAAAGCGTTTCGTTGAGCGAGAGAGGTTCGACTATACGCATGCGGCCGAAGCGGGCTCCGCGATGAAGTTGTTCGGCTTCGTCGGTTACCCTAAGAACATCGTCGTCAGCAAGACCGGCGAGGTCGTTTACTGGCGAACCGGTATAAAGGCCTGGAACAAATTCGAATCCGTTATTCGGGCGGAACTGGAAAAGTGAACCTCAATTATAATTGTCCGATCTGCGGGAAGCCCGGCCCGAGTTCGCCCCGGTACCCGCGATGGATATGTCCCGAATGCGGCCAACGCGCAACGGACGAAAACGGCCGTGGCCTTCGTTTTCAGAACGTCTCGGTCTCCGGCGGCTACGAAGCCTACTACCGCGACACCGGCGAACCGTACAACAGCCATATCTGCTTCGTTGACGGCGTAAAATGCTGGGCGGACGAAGCGTATATGGGCGGCATTGTTATCAGTATTCGCGACGAATAGTACAGTTACAACTCCGAACTTGTTCGGAAAACGATGGTGACAACCAGACCAACTTCAGAAACTATGGACGGCGACGTCACTCCAAAACTCTCACTCGAAAACGCGCGCCGCTCGGCAAAAGCAAGCCGAGTTTCTGTAGCTTTTTTTATCCTTTTGTTCACCGTCAACTTGTTTGCACAGTTTGAGACCAAGCTTGCGGATTGGAAGGTCGCGATACTTAATGAGGAAGGCTTTTCGAAAGTCGAACAAAAGGATCGTATATCGAAATATAATTTCGCTCCGCTTTGGACACAGACGGAAAATAGTTCTGTATTTGGC
>JAUCQE010000069.1 GCA_030372865.1 Pyrinomonadaceae bacterium | reverse complement strand
CGCTGTCTCGTGGGCTCGGAGATGTGTATAAGAGACAGTCCATCCTTCGTTTGACGGATTTGAACGTGTCAAACGCCTCCTGGATCTTTTCTTTCGAGATTCCCCACGCGTCCGCCGCAATTATCACCGCGAGGCAATTCCGCACGTTGAATTCGCCGATCAGGTGCGTTTCGAATTCACCCCAACTGTGGCCGTCCCTGAAAACGGTGAATCGCGTAACATCGCCGGTAAAATCGATATAGCGTGCCTGCCACTTCGCGTCGTCGGAAAGGCCGAAAGTCTCGATCTGCGTGAAAAGTCGGCCGTGCATCTCTTCGAGCACTTCCCTGACGACGGGCGAATCGATACCGCAGATAAGGCGGCCGTTACCGGGCACTAGATTCATCAGGCGGGAAAACTGGAACTTGATCTCCTGCAGGTCGCGGTAGATGTCAGCGTGGTCAAACTCAATGTTGTTGACGATCGCGATCTCCGGCAGGTAGTGCATGAACTTCGGCTTTTTGTCGAAGTAAGCCGTGTCGTATTCGTCGCCTTCGATGACGAAGAACGGGCTGTCGGTGACGCGAAAGCTTGCCCCAAAGTTTTGCACGACGCCGCCAACCAGAAAGCTCGGGTCAAGCCCGCCGGCCTCGGTGACCCATGTCGCGATGCTGGTCGTGGTCGTCTTGCCGTGCGTCCCGGCGATGACCAGCGAGCGGCGTCCGCGGATGAAAAGCTCCTTGACGATCTCCGCCTGCGAGCGGTACATCAGCTTCCGGTCGAGGACCTCTTCGAGCTCCGGGTTGCCGCGCGAGATCGCGTTGCCGACGACGACGCAGTCGGCACCGATGTCTGCATTCTCCGCGCGGTAGCCGTTGAGTATCTCGATGCCGAGGGCTTCAAGTTGGGTGGACATCGGCGGGTAGACGTTCTGGTCCGAGCCTGTCACGCGATGCCCGCGTGCCTGCAGCATTCCCGCAAGGGACGCCATTGCGGTCCCGCAAATTCCGATGAGGTGGTAGTGCATGTAAAATACGATCAAGCGGGCCGGAAATGTTCTATGCCGGAACGGCCGCTCGGGATTCCAGTTTAATCCAGCTTGCGGGCTTCGGTGAAATTTGCCGAGGCGGAATGTCCGTTAAATATGAGATCGAGACCGATAATTCGCACGCTGGCTCTGCTGATCGCACTGATCTATCCGCAATGGGCCGCGGCATTCGAAACGGACCAGTACAACCTGCCGCCGGTTCCGCTTGCGGACATCGGCGATGAGGTAACGGAATACGTCGAAGAGAAACTTCGCGACGCGATAGCCGAACTGAACGAGGAGATCGCGGAAAATGAAGCATGCCGCGAACGCAGTTGTAGAAAGGCCAAAGAGCGGCTTCGTTACCTGCGTTCGGAGGAAGCGCTGGCACGCGAGGTCTTTAAGCGTCTGGGCGACGGGATCGTGCCGTTCACAAAGTCCGGGACATGGATGAACCGCCATAAATTTCGCGGCCAGCCGGCACGATACACGGCCGGATATTCCGAATCGATCTACGCGATCATTCCGACCAACTATTTCACGATCAGCCCGACGGTAAAGATCTACGGCGTCGAAATGGGCACGGACAAGATCGCGCATCTCTTTCAGCAAGGCTATACATATTATCGGATTTACACTGAAGCAGTGGCGAAAGGCTCAACGCACGAGGCCGCGACGGCAAAGGCGGTAAAGTGGGGCAGGCAAACCGAGCACACCTATTACGGCACGCTGGTCAGCGGCGTGTATTCGAACGCGGACCTTTTTGCGAACTATGTCGGAATGGAGTTCTATCAGGGGTTGGCACGCGAGACCACGGTCGCGGGCGTTCCGCGTCCGGCGATCGCGGAGTTCGCAGACGGCCGATGGCGTTTGGCGAACGGCATTGACATTACGAATGTGCTCATCAAACCCTATATGACCGAGCACATGAACGAGGCCCTCAATCCGTCGATGTACATCGCGGGCCTGCGTTCGTCGGTTAGAAAGAAAGTGCGGAAACGAAGCTGTCCGCAATGGCTCTCGGCTTTCCCGCTCGCGACGCGTGATACTTACGCCCGAAAGGCAGCCGAACTCGAAACATGGCACGGCCTCGACTATGGACACCGCCGAAATTCCGAGCCGGTATCGATCGCGGCGACGTGTTATTCAACTGCGAATTAATGAAGGAGGCTCTACGTACTCGGCGGTTAGTTTTTCTTTAGTAATGCAGCAAAAGGTAGGCGGTTGACCTTTTTGTAAATGTCGCCTTCGATCAAATGCTTCAAGTCGGAAATATATTCCGCCTGCACGACCTTGGGTTCATTGGTTGCGAGATCTCGCAATGTGCGTGTGGAGCGCGTCTTTCTTCCGGCAGTGTCGAATTCCAATTCATCGATCAAGATGTAATCGCCATAGAACGTTCGAAACTCGACTACCGCCGACGCAAGCGTGCCATCCGGGCGAAAGCAGTGCTTAACGTATTTGGCGTGGTCACCGGATTCAAAGAAAATGTAAAACCTGTCTCTTATACACATCTGACGCTGCCGACGAGTTCCGA
>JAUCQE010000068.1 GCA_030372865.1 Pyrinomonadaceae bacterium | reverse complement strand
TTCGGAACTCGTCGGCAGCGTCAGATGTGTATAAGAGACAGCCGTCGGCAACGGCAAAAACGCCTTTCTCTTCCAGAACAAGGTATGAATCTTCATTCTGCGGCCGCTTCTCACTGAGGCCGCGGTCGCTGACGACTGCCGATTTGAACTGAAAGTTATTCTCCATCATTTGACTCCGAAAGACCCGAGGGCTATTAACATTAAGTAATAATACTTACAACAGATGCCGGCAGCTGCTTAAGGTAACGCAAGAGCATCTTTCACCTGCCGGTCAAGTGCATTGCGATGCGAAAACGCCATCAGCATCCCGAGCATTACAAAGCTCGTGATCAGCGAAAATCCGCCATGGCTGACAAACGGCAGGGTGATGCCCGTCATGGGCAACGCCCTCGTAATGCCTCCGATGTTCACAAGTGCCTGAAATCCGATGAACGCGGCGAGTCCGATACAGCACAGTTTGCTGAACATGTCCCGAGAATCGAGGGCTGTCCGGACGCCTGCGCTTACCAGCACAATCAGGGCAAAGGTTACCAACAAACCCCCGAAAAGTCCAAGTTCTTCTGCCAGGGCGGCAAAGATGTAATCGGAGTCCGCTACCGGGATCAATTCCGGGTAACCAAGTCCCAGCCCGCGGCCGGTCGTGCCGCCGGAAGCGAGCCCGAACGTCGCCTGAGCCGGTTGGAAGGCCAACACGTCGAACCAGGCATCGACATTGATCGTTCGCTGCAGTTCCGGGTCTTGTGCCAGCATTTCCGGCAGGTTCGGATCTTTCTCGACCAGCTTATTGTAATAGGCGTCGTAGTCGGACTTCCACCACGCCGTATCAGGCGACGGCGGGTTAAACCCGTCGAGCCACAGGTGGAATCGCTGCTGGATGCGGTCGGGGAGCACCTGTTTTACAGGCTGAGCCACCGTCGGCAGCAGCGGTATCTGTTCCTGCGTCTTCAGCGGAAGAGCCCCTACGATCAGGATGCCTGCCACCAGCAGTACGCTCCCGACCATCACGAACCGCTGCGAGAACCGGCGGACGGCGATCAGATACAGCGTCGCGTAAACGCTGCTGAACACCATCATCTGCCCGAAATCCTTCAGCACGAAGAACGGGAAAAAGGGAAGTGCGGCCATAAATACAAGCGGCACAACGTCTTTCGCCCGCGGCAGGCCCCAATACGTCCGGGCAAGGTTCTTATACAAAACAGCCAAGATCGCCGCAAAACCGATAAGAAATGGGATCTTCGACGGCTCCCACGGCGTCATGTTCCCGATCGATTTACCCGCCCGCGACGTTATCGCCGCGACGAACAGCGGAGCCAGTGTCAGCAAAACTATCAGGAACCCGTTGTTCTGCAAAAACTCAAGCACGCGGTCACGCCGGACGAACAAAAACGCCGCGATCAGCCCCAAAATCCCGAGTATCGGGTTTATGGTTCGCCCCGAAAGCATTACGCCCGACAACGTATCCTCTGCCGGCCGCGGCGTTTCCTTTGAAAGATCGACGGGCGAAGGCGGCGTCGCCGGCAGTCCCATCATCTGTTTTTTCTCGGCGGAGTAGTTTTCCTGGATGTAGTGCATCTGCAGCGTGCGGATCTTCGCCTGCCGAGCCTCGGCCTTGTCACGCCGCGAAGTATATTCGGGGTCGCTGAAGAGCCGGTATTGCACCGTCAGCCCGATCGAGAACAGCAGCACCGCGGCCGTGTAGACCGTCCAGTTTCCCTTGAACTTAAGAACGTGCTTTAAGAATATCGGCAGTCCCGCGAGCAGCGACAGCAGCCCGATGTTCCGCACCGCCGTGTACCACGACGTTTCGTACCCGCGGATCAACCCGCCGTAATATATCGAATAGTGAGATATCGCCGTCACGACGACGATCAGCACCAGGATGAACACGTGAGATGAGGTCCGGTTTTTCACCTATTGCCGCCTCCTTGTCCCACGCGTCTGCTGCGGCGGTGCCGCCTTCGGAGTGTATTGATCGCCGAGCAGGCCGAGCTCGCGGGCCTTCAAGATCACGTTCGCCGCGATCGGCGCCGCCGTGCGGGAACCGTAACCGCCGCCCTCGACCACCACCGCTATCGCGACCTGCGGGCGTTCGAGCGGAGCGATCGAGATGAACCAGCTATCGGTCCGCATGTACGTCTGCGGCTGGTCGTAAGTGACCAACTGGCCGCTCGCGTCGCGTCGCTGTCGTTTTACGGTCTTCAGCTTCCCGGTCTTGTCGTCGTAGAGCAATGCTTCCTTCTCGGCCGTACCGGTCTTGCCGCCGGTCCTTATGCCGGTGCCCGCCAGCTTTGCCGCGAGCACGGTCGCGGTGCCGCCGGGCTCTTCGGTCACGGTCGACATTATCTGCCTGATAACCGCGGCCTGCTGCGGCGAAAGCACCTGGCTGAATGCCTCAGGCTGCTTATCGGCCTCGATCCTCAGCTTCATCAGCTTGCCTTCCAAATTGCCCGGCACTCCTGCGATCATCGCCATTTGCAGTGGAGTTATCTGACCGGCGTAACCTTGCCCTATGCCCTCAAGCCCGATGTCGAAAAGCGAAATGTCCGGACCGGTTACCAGAGTCGATTGCGTCGGCGCAATCGCGTTTGCGATCGATGACGTGCTTGCGTTAAAGACCTGCGGGAAGAACTTCGGCAGCAATGCGTCCTCCGGCGTTTCGACAGGCCGGATGCCCATTAGCTGGGCCGTCTCGCGAAAGCGTTCGCGGCCGAGTTCGATCGCCATTTGGGCAAAGTACTGGTTGCTTGAGACCTTATACGCGAGCGTGATGTCCTTTTCCTGGCAGCCGCCGCTGCACGCCCCGCCGACAGAACCGTCCGGGTTTAGCTGTTGTGTCGAATCGACGATCGGCCGGGAACTGCGTGCCGGCTTAAAACCGTCCGCGTAGCTCGGGAAAAGCAGGTTCTGCTTGCCGGCCCTAAACGCCGAGATCAGTGTGAATGTCTTAAACGTCGAGCCGGGAATATAAAACTCCCGCGTCGCCCGGTTCAGCAGTGGTTTGTCGCGTTTGTTGCCCTCGAGTGCGAGGTATTGATCGAGATTTTGGGCCTCGGCAAGGCTGAATGACGGGTTGGAATACATCGCAAGGATGTCGCCCGTCTGCGGATTGAGCACAACGATCGCCCCGCGTTTTCCCTCAAGCTGTTGTGCAATATACGCCTGCAGGTCGCGGTCAAGAGTGGCGCGGACGTCCTTATTTTCGTCTTCCTTCCGCTTTATCGTCGTCAGCACTTCCCAAGCCTCGGGCATCGGGTCTATCACTCGCTGATAAAGCGATCGCTCGAGCCCCGGCGTGCCGCGTTCTGTTCCCAGCAAGTGTGCCATCTCGCGTTCCAGTGCGAAAGAACGCTCGATCTCGCGTCCCTCGCCGACCTTGTAATATGCAAGGGAATTCGAAAGCTTGCCGGTGCGGTCAAACATCCAGCCGCGCAGGTTCGCAGCCGAAATACGCCGGCCCCGCAGGTCTTTATAAGCAAGGGCTTGAAACTGCTCGTTCGAGTCGTCCGCGAAATACGTCCAGTAAACCTGAAAGCCGAAGACCGTAAAGGCGAGAAAGACAAAAACGAACTGCCACACACGGATGCTGCGATTGGCTATCGACTGCGTGATCTTTTTCGAGACCTCGCGGGGAAGTTCCAGTTCGAAGAGGAACTTCGGGCGGTTGAAATTATCGAAGAATGTGATCAGCAGAAAGCCTAGAAGGACTCCCAGGCCGATAATGTAAACGATCGAAAGGCCCGCGGGCGTCCGCTCAAGTACCTGGCTGCCGAAAAGGTTCTCAGGCCTGAACGAATCCCAGTTTATTTGCAGGAGTATTGCCGCAAGCATTTGTTAAAGTTCTCTCTCAGGCCTTGTCCGTTTCGCTGATAATGTCTGCATCGATCACCAATGCAGGCTCCGTTTGTGGAAGTTCTGCTTTAACGGTCGGCCCGGCCACACTTCGAGCATTACTTTCAGTTTCGGTTGCCGAC
>JAUCQE010000067.1 GCA_030372865.1 Pyrinomonadaceae bacterium | reverse complement strand
CGAAGAGCTGCGTCAATACCTTTATGTACGGCGTCTCGCCGCATCCGGCGCATGCACCGGAGAATTCGAACATCGGCTCGAGGAACTGCACGCCGTGGACGGTCGAGAAATCGACCTCGGGCTTTTCATTCTGCGGCAGTTGCTCAAAGAAGCTGATCCGTTCGCGGTCGGGCCCGAGGTCCTCGGCCTTCTCCGCCAGATTGATCGCCCGTCGGCCTTTGTTCTCTAGGTCATCGACCGGACACGCCTCGTAGCAAAGGTTGCAGCCCGTACAATCCTCGACATAGACCTGCAGTGCGTATCGCGTCTCGGGAAAGCCGCGGGCGTTTATCCTCGCGGACTTAAAGCCCGCCGGAGCTTCGTTAAGGTTGTCCCGGTGAAAGAATTTCGCGCGGATAACGCTGTGCGGGCACACAAAACTGCAGTTCCCGCACTGGATGCATATCTCCGGGTCCCACTTCGCAACGCGGCCCGAAATATTGCGTTTCTCCCATCGCGACGTCGCGTTCGGGTACGTGCCATCGATCGGCAGTGCGCTGACCGGTATCGCATCGCCGCGGCCCGCGATCATCATCTCGGTCACCGTGCGAACGAACTCGGGTGCCTCCGGCGATATCCGCCACGGCTCGGCTTCAACGGCGGTCGCCGTCTCGGGAATACGCACCTCAAACAAATGAGCAAGTGCCTGATCGACGGCCCTAAAGTTCTTCTCGATAACGGAAACGCCGCGTTTGAAATACGACTTTTCAATGCTCTTCTTTATCTCCGCGATCGCCTCGTCCGGGCCGAGCACGCCCGAGATCGCGAAAAAGCATGTCTGCATTATCGTGTTGATGCGGCCCGCCATTCCGGTCTGTCTGGCAACCTCGCCGGCATCGATCACCCAAAGGCGAATGCTCTTTTCGAGGATCGCCTGCTGCACCGAAAGCGGTAGCCTGTCCCAAACCTCGTCCGGGCCGTATGGGCTGTTAAGCAGGAAGGTCGCACCGGGTTTGGCGTAGGCGAGCATCTCCTCTTTCTCTATGAAATTGAATTGATGACAGGCAATGAAATCGGCGGCCGTGATCAGGTACGGAGCCCTTATCGGCGTCTTGGCAAAACGCAGATGCGAAACGGTCTTGGCACCCGACTTCTTTGAATCGTAAACAAAATAGCCCTGTGCGAAGAGATCAGTGTTCTCGCCGATGATCTTGATCGAGTTCTTGTTTGCCCCGACCGTCCCGTCGGCTCCGAGGCCAAAGAACAGTGCCTGAGTCCAGCCGAATTCTTCCAGCCTGAACTCGGCATCGACATCCAGGCTCGTAAACGAAACATCGTCCGTGATGCCGACAGTGAAATGGTTCTTCGGTTCGTCGAGCTTTAGGTTGTCGAAGACCGCCTTCACCATCGCGGGCGTAAACTCTTTCGACGAGAGCCCGTATCGCCCGCCGACGATCTTCGGTCGAAGCTCGGTCCGGCCGCCGGACTGAGCTTCCATGAACGTAACCAGCACATCCTGATACATCGGCTCGCCCGATGCTCCGGGTTCCTTCGTTCGGTCGAGCACCGCGACAGCACGCACCGTGGAGGGCATCGCGGCCAACAGGTCGTCCGCCGGGAACGGCCGGTACAAGGTCATTTGAACAACGCCGACCCGCTCGCCTGCCGCGGCGAGGTGCTTCGCGGTTTCGGACGCGGTCTCGGCACCGGAACCCATGATTACTATCACGCGTTCGGCTTCAGGGTGGCCGTAGTACCTGACGGTGGAGTATTCCCTTCCGGTCAGCTCGCGAAAGCGAGCCATCTCTTCCTTTACGATCGCCGGAACTGCTTCGTAAAAGCGGTTTACGGTCTCGCGTCCCTGGAAGTACACATCCGGGTTCTGCGCGGTGCCGCGGATGAATGGCCGATCCGGGTTGAGCGCACGGCCGCGATGGGCGATCACAAGCTCGTCGTCGATCATCGCCCTGATCTGCTCGACTGTAAGCAGTTCGATCTTGTTGACCTCGTGCGATGTCCGAAAGCCGTCGAAGAAATGGATGAACGGTATTCGCGACCTAAGCGTCGCGGCCTGGGCGATCAACGCAAGGTCGTGTGCTTCCTGAACGCTTGCCGAAGCAAGCTGGGCAAAACCGGTCGTGCGGGCAGCCATCACGTCCTGATGGTCGCCGAAGATCGAAAGCGCCTGCGCCGCAAGCGACCGCGCCGCCACATGAAAGACGGCCGGCGTCAGTTCGCCCGCGATCTTGTACATGTTCGGCAGCATCAGCATCAGCCCCTGCGATGCGGTAAATGTCGTCGTCAGCGACCCGGTCTGCAGCGCGCCGTGAACCGTTCCCGCGGCTCCGCCTTCGCTTTGCATCTCGATCACTTCCGGCACGGTGCCCCAGATGTTCGTCATGCCCTTTGCCGACCACTCGTCCGCAAACTCAGCCATCGTCGAGGACGGCGTGATCGGATAGATGGCACAGACCTCGTTGACGCGGTATGCGACGTAAACGGCGGCTTCGTTGCCGTCGAGCGTTACTACTTGCGGTCTATCTTGTCTCATGGTTCTAGTTCGTTGGCTCCGCGACCATATCGATCGCGTGGCATGGACACTGTTCGTAACAAACGGCGCAGCCGGTGCAAAGCTTGTAGTCGTA
>JAUCQE010000066.1 GCA_030372865.1 Pyrinomonadaceae bacterium | reverse complement strand
TTCGGAACTCGTCGGCAGCGTCAGATGTGTATAAGAGACAGCAGCGGACGTCGCTGGAAGAGGTCCGCGAAGCAGAAAAGCTCGGCGTGCACTTTGTGACGAACGCCGTCGTCGGTTCAGAAGGCCTGCAGTTCTCCGACATCCGCGAGCAGCATGATGCGGTGTTCATTGCGACCGGCCTTGGCTCAACAAACCGGCTGAACATTCCCGGCGAAGACCTGCTCGGTGTGATCGATGCGCTCACATTCATCGAAAGGGTGAAGAGCCGGGAATGGCACAGCGTGCCGTTGGGCCGGTCGATCGCCGTTATCGGTGCGGGAAATACTGCGATCGATGCCGTTACGCAGGCAAAGCGAATGGGTGCGGAGAACGTGATGCTGATATACCGCCGCACGGAAAACGAAGCTCCCGCTTACGACTACGAAAAGGAACTCGCGAAGAAGGACGGCATTCGATTCTATTGGCAAACTACACCACTCGAGATCATCGGCAACGCGAACGTCGAAGCAATGCGCTGCAAGGCCGCTGACGGTTTTGTATTCGATATTGCATGTGACCAGGTGATCAAGGCGATCGGCCAGGTGAAGACGGGATCATTCTTTACTGATGTCTGCGGCGTAGCGGTTGACAAGAAAGGCCGCGTTGCCGTCAACGAGATAATGCAGACCTCCGACCCGAAGATATTTGCCGGCGGTGACTGCGTGAACGGCGGCGGTGAAGCTGTCGAAGCGGCGCAGATGGGAAAGATAGCAGCACAAGGGATCCATCTGTCGCTGACAGGAGAAACCGTTTCATTCGCCGGAGCAATTTGAGCACGCGGCGATAACGGCGGATCATTATTCGAACTCACTTACGGAGAAACTGACAACCTATGGGAAGTGAAAATATAACTCCAGACGAGACTCGCCCGGCCAGTTTTGTTGAAAAGGCACTCGATCTGATCGAACGCGTTGGAAACAAACTGCCCGATCCTGCGGCCTTGTTTCTGATCCTGATGTTTGTCGTATGGGTACTGTCCGCGATCCTCTCAACGGTCAGCTTTACCGAGATCGATCCGCGAACCGGCAAGGCACTGGTCGTGAATAATCAGATGACCGGAACGGCGATCGCCGCATTCCTGTCGAATATGGTCACAACGTTTACGAGCTTTCACCCGCTCGGCGTTGTGCTCGTCGCGCTGCTAGGCGTCGGCGTTGCCGAACACACAGGATTTATCAATGCGGGCCTGAAGGGGCTGCTCAGTTTCACATCCGCCAAACTGCTTACGCCGATGATCGTCTTCGTCGGAATTCTAAGCCATACGGCTGCCGACGCCGGATATGTGCTGGTGATCCCGCTCGCCGCGGTCATCTTCTATTCCGCCGGCCGGCATCCGCTCGCCGGTATAGCGGCGGCATTCGCCGGAGTTTCGGGCGGATTCAGCGCCAACTTCGTCCCGGCCAGCCTCGATCCGCTGCTCGCCGGCCTTACGCAATCCGGTGCCCAGATCATCGACGCGACACGAGTCGTCAATCCGCTTTCGAACTGGTACTTTACGGCGGCTTCAACACTGCTGCTTGTGCTCCTTGGATGGTTCCTGACGGACCGCATTATCGAGCCGCGTTTGAAGAAGACCGCGATCGTCGACGGCGACCCCGAGGATATGCCGAAGATGGAAGAGATGGGCTCACGCGAGAAAAAGGGCCTGATCGCAGGATTGCTGGCGATGGTAGTCGGCATCGGAATACTCGCTGCCGTGTCGATACCGGAATCCTCGCCGATGCGCTCGCCCGCAGGCTTTAAAGTCTCGCAGGCTTCGATCGACAAGCTGAAAACGGCGGGGGTCCCCGAAGACGTTCTGGCAAAAGCCCGGCCGATACTCGAACAGGAGATCGTCGGCAAACCGGCATTCGACACTCAGTTGAAGAACCGGCTCGGCGATGAGAACGCGAAACAGTACGGCGCGCTTTTCGCCCAAAATGCCGAGCCCGTTCCGCCGCAGTTGACGGCTTCGACGGCTCCGCTTATGCTCTCGATCGTCTCGCTGATCTTCCTACTGTTTCTGATCCCGGGCATCGTCTTCGGCTATGTTGCCGGGACGGTCAAGAGCCATAAAGACATCGTACAGGGAATGAGCAAGACGATGGGCACGATGGGCTATTACATTGTGCTAGCATTCTTCGCCTCACTCTTTATTGCATCATTCGGGCAGTCGAACCTGGGAGCGTTGATCGCACTTAAAGGGGCGAACGCGCTGCAGGCACTCGCACTGCCGCCGCAGGTCACGATCATCGGGATAATCTTCCTGACCGCACTTGTCAATCTTTTGATCGGGTCGGCCTCGGCCAAGTGGGCACTCCTTGCCCCGATCTTTGTGCCGCTGCTGATGCAGCTTGGTATTTCGCCCGAGCTTACCCAGGCCGCGTATCGCATCGGTGATTCGACGACGAATATCATCACGCCGCTGATGCCCTATTTCCCGCTGGTCGTCGTCTTCGCCCAGCGTTATGTGAAGAACACCGG
>JAUCQE010000065.1 GCA_030372865.1 Pyrinomonadaceae bacterium | reverse complement strand
GAATGCTGGTCGGTCAGCCAGCCGTAGCCGGTGCGGTAGCCGCCCTCTTTCGCCGGGCGGAAATGCTGGTGCGGCCCCTGCAAGGACGCGATGACGAAATCGGCTGGTGCCACGAGCCTCGCCTCGCGCATCATGTACCGCTTGTGGGCGCCGTAGCCGTGGACGGAGATCAGGAGCGGCGCGCGGCCGGGTGAATTTTCCGGTACGAAGAGATCGTAATACAGCTTGATCTCGGCGGTGACGTGGAGGTCGGTCGTTAGTTCTTTGTCGCTCATCGGAAGTGTAATTCAAACAAAATCGAAGGCGATAGACAAGGCATGCACGGCAGGGTATCCTTTGCATGCGCCGAGGGTTATGGCCCGATTCACCGATAAACTAGACGCCGTAGCCGGCATCGAAACTGAAGGCAATGCCCGCCTGCTTGAGCGGGCGGCGTTCGTTTTCCTGCTGCTTATGGCCGCCGCCGCACCGCATTCGATCGCGGCAACGCAGACGGCATGGCTGCTCGGGATGGTGTGTTCGGTTGCGAGGCTATTCATGCGTCCGCGGCCGGTGTTCAGGTTCGGCTGGCTTGAGGCGGCGCTCGGGGCGTTCGTCGGCTGGTCGGTGGTTAGCGCCTTCTTCTCTTACGAGCCGGCGATCTCGATCGATAAGCTCCGCGGCGTCGGGCTTTTCCTGATCCTATACTTTGCCCTCTACAACCTGCGGTCGCTGCGTGCGGTGCGTCTTGTGGCGTTCGTTCTCGTGGCGTCGGCAATGGTGAACGTAGCCTGGACGCCGCTCGAGCGGCTCATTGGCCGCGGAGTGGAAATTCACGGCGTGCGGCCCGACGGCCCGTTAGCGAAAGCCGGAATGACGACGGGCGATACGATCCTGAAAGTGAACGGCCAACGGGTAGGTTCGCCGGAGGAGATCGTTTCGCTGGCCGGCTCGGCAGATACGGCCGCGATCACGTTTCACAGGCCCGATGCTGATAAGACCGTGACGTTGAGGCGGGCAGACCTGATACGCTCCGCGGATGCCGTAAAGGCACTCGGCATCGAAGGCTGGAAGAAGAACCGCAAGTGGCGGGCGAAGGGATTTTACGGGCATTTCACGACGTATTCCGAGGTGCTGCAGCTTATCGGCTCGCTTGCGTTGGGCCTGATGATCGCCGGGTTTCTGGCATGGCGGCGGGAAGCGAGCGGCGGTGCACGCGGCCAGGTTCTGATCTTTGCCGTGTGCTTTGGAATGATCTCGCTAGCGATGCTGCTTTCGGGCACGCGTGCGTCACAGCTCGGGTTGATGGTATCAGCGTTTGCTATCGTCGCCGCGGTAGGCAGCAGGCGGTTCGTAATCGCGATGATCGCAATGGCAGTGCCCGTCGGAATTGCGGGCTACGCGGTGCTGCAGCAGACGCGGCAGCAGGACGAGAACAACGAATACCGAAAGACGATGTGGCGGGACGGCATACGGCTCGCGACCGAAAGCACGCGGCACCTGCTCGTCGGCGTCGGTATGGATTCGCTAAAGAAACGTTGGCCGGAGTTTGGGCTTTTTGACGGCGGCTACCTGCCGATGGGCCATTTCCACTCGACGCCGATACAGCTTGCCGCCGAACGCGGGCTGCCCGCACTGCTCTTTTGGCTCGCGTTTCTCGCCGTCTACGCAAGGACGCTTTGGCGTGGGATCAAAGCGGCAAGCGGGACTTCGCTTGGAATACTTCTCGGCTGCTTCGGCGGGCTCGCAGGGTTCTTTACCGCCGGCATCGTCCACTACAACCTCGGCGACGGCGAGGTCGCGATGGTCTTTTACCTGTTGGCCGGCATGGGTGTTTCAGCGTCGCCGATGGTTCTCCGCGACAGCGCCAACTCAGAATAGTATTGCGGCCGCCCGACCGCCGATATTCTGAACTTTCCAGCCCTTCTCCGCGTATTTTTCAAAAGACACCCAAGTTTGGAGAAATTTTGATGAAAAACAGCTTCCTACGTACACTTTCCGTCTTTGTATTCGTTTTTTCCCTGATCACGACATCTTTGCCGGTGGTCGGTTATGCCCAGACCGGCAGCGCCGCGACCGCGCCCGCAAGCCGCTACGCCGAGGCGCTTGCGGCGATCGAAGCGAAGGTCGATGCCCGACGGCAGGAACTCGGCATTCCCGGAATGTCGCTTGTGATCGTAAAGGACGACGAGATCATCTACATGAAGGGCCTCGGGTACAAGGACTTTGAAAAGAAGATCGCCGTAACGCCCGATACGCAGTTCGCGATCGGCTCGGCGACAAAGGCGTTTACCGCGCTTTCGGTGCTGATGGCACAGGACGAAGGGAAGCTCTCGCTCAACGATTCGCCCAAAAAATACCTGCCGTACTTTAAGATGTACGACCCGGAGACCGACAAGAACATCACGCTCCGCGACTTGCTGTCGCATTCTTCGGGGCTGAACCGAACCGACCTTGCGATGATCACGGGCAAGCTGAACCGCACCGAACTTATCCAGGTCGCCGCACAGGCGAAGCCGACCGGGAAACTCCGTGAAAAATGGCAGTACCAGAACCTGATGTTCACCGCGGCCGGCGAGGCTGTCGCGCAGGTGGAGAAAAAGCCGTGGGAAAAGGTCGTCCCGGAAAAGGTCTTGAAGCCCCTTGGGATGACGAACACCACGATGAGCATCGCCCTGATGGAAAAGGCGAAGGACCGCTCGCTCGGTTACGAATACAACTTTGATACGAAAGAGACAAAGCTTCGGCCGTACCGCGCGATCGACGAGGTGGCTCCGGCGGGTTCGATCAATTCCTCTGCACGCGATATGGCAACGTGGATAAAGTTCGTGATGAACGGCGGTGTGCACGACGGCAAGCGGCTGTTGTCGGAAGCGAGCTTTGCCGAGTGGGTGAAACCGCAGATGAACATCACGCCTAACGGAAAGAACGCGTACGGGCTCGGCTGGTTCATCCAGGATTGGAAAGGCCTTAAGGTCGTCCAGCACGGCGGCAACATCGACGGGTTCAATTCGCTGGTCGCGATGATCCCGGAAAAGAAGCTCGGGTTCGTAATGCTGACGAACGTGACCGGTTCGCCACTCGGCAACGAGATGATGCCGTGGGTCTGGGAGAACATTCTTGAAGGCGTAAAGAAACCGGCCGCGGTTCCTGCGGGCGAAAATGCGAAGCTGGTTGGAAAATACAAGCTTGGCTCGACCGGCAGTTTTGTCGAGGTGAAGTTCGAGAATGAAAAGCTTGTGATGGTCGTTCCGAACCAGCCGGCGTACACGCTTGAATCGGCGGGCGGCCGCAAGTTCGAGCCAGCCGGACTGCCAGAAGGGTTTGAAGCGAATTTCCTGCCTGCCGAGGGTGATGTAACCGAACTCGAATTGGTGCAGCCCGGCCGCACGACGAAATTACCGCGTGCGGACGCTGCGGCAGAAACCGCGAAGCCCGCCGAATCGACGCCAAGCGTCTCCGCAAAAGAACTGGTCGGCGAATATTCAACGCCGGGCGGGACGGGAACCGTCGAGGTAAAAGACTCCGACGGAAAGGTGACCTTCAACATTGCCGGACAGCAGCCGTACGAGCTCAGGCAGAAGGAGAACGGCAGTTTCGCGATGCTTCCGCTTCCCGATGCCTATTCGCTCCGTGCAAAACGCGACGAGTCAGGTAAGCTGACGGCGATCGTCGTGACGCAGCCGGAAGGTGAATTTGAGTTCAAACGAAAAGAGGGTTCAGCGAAGCCAACGATCTCCATCGATGAGCTGATGCAGAAGGCGATCGACGCGGTCGGCGGCGAAGCGAACTGGCGCAAGCTGAACTCACGTGTGATCGAGGCGGATATCGACATGGAAAACCAGGGCGTAAAAGCGACCTCCGTCATGTACTCAAAGGCACCGAACATGTCGGCAAGCGAGATCACGATGACGGCACTCGGCAAGACCATCGCGAAAGGCTGGGACTACTTTGACGGGACGGGCGGCGAAGAGGCCTATTCTTTCGCGCCGACCGAAAAGTATGCCGGCAAGAAGCTCGCGGACGTCCGCGTCGCCTCGGATTTCTACGCTCCGCTGAACTGGAAGACCAACTACAAGAAGGCCGAGGTGCGGAGCATCGGAAAGGTCGGCGATGAAGAAGCCTATGTCGTTGCCCTCGAATCAGAGAACGGGACGAACGCGGTTGAGTATTACTCGACAAAGACGTTCCTGCTGCTCAAGCGTGAGGCGTTCAGTGCATCGAGCACAACGCAGCGTCAAATGCCCTACACGGTAACGTTCTCGGATTACCGCGACGTTGACGGCATCAAGCTGCCTTTCCGTACCGTCAACAGCAACGCAAGCCAGGGTGACATAGTGATGACCATCCGCACAGTGAAGCACAACGTTGCGATCGACGACAAACTGTTCGCACCGAAGAAGGTTGTTCTGAAATAGGAGAAAAGCAGATCGGAACGCGGATCGGCACGGAAGAGACACTGATGTTCACTGATCGAACAAAACACTGAGAAGCGGTTTCTGGTCATTAGTGAAAAGCTTTCGTTTGTGGTCGGGTTTCTCGCCGAAGTTCAGGAGAAGCCCGACCTCAACATTGGTCGCTCGGAGATAATTGATCAATTGCGCTTCGTGAGCCTCTACGATCTTCGCCGCCGCCTTTAGCTCGACCAGAACCAGATTATCGACCAGCAGATCTGCGAAGTACTCGCCTACTACCTTGCCCTTGTAGTAAACCGAGATCGGCCTTTGCTGCTGAACGCTAAAGCCCGCCTCACGCAGTTCCAAGACCATTGCGTTCTCATATACCCTTTCGAGAAAGCCATGACCCAGGGAATTGTAAACAGCTTAGAACGACCTGATTATTTCGCCGGTTATCTGGGAGTGTTTTAGGTTCATGGAAGTTTCGCCTTCGGATCCAGACTGATCACATCAGTGTCGATCCGTTCCTTTTCCGTTTCGATCCGTGTTTGATTCTAGCTGGGTTCAACCTGCTGCAGGCCGGCGGCTGCCATGAGGTTCGGCGTGAACGCGGGTTCGCTGTGGTCGAAAACGTCGTCGAGTTCCTTTTCGACGCTGCCGTGCCCGGCCGGGATCTTTTTGACCATCGGCTCGAAATTACGAAAATCGTAAAGCTCGGTATCGAGCAGGTGCGAGCCCGTCACGTTCGACAGTGCGGTCAGGATCGAGCTTCTGAGGAACGGTACCTCTTTCGCGAGTTCGGAAACGATCTGCTTCACCCGGGCACGCTTGAGGTTCGGCTGCGACCCGCAGAGATTGCACGGAATGATCGGGAACTGCTTTTCCTCGGCATATTCCACGATGTCCGATTCCTGGCAATAGGCGAGCGGACGGATGACCGTATTGCGGCCGTCGTCGCTCTTGAGGATCGGCGGCATCGCCTTTAGCTGGCCAACAAAGAACAGATTGAGCAGGAATGTGTTAATAATGTCGTCGCCGTGGTGGCCGAGTGCGATCTTTGTGCAGCCCTCTTCGACCGCGACGTTGTAAAGGATGCCGCGGCGAAGTCGCGAGCAGAGCGAGCAAAAGGTCTTCCCCTCGGGAATGTGCTCTTTGACGATCGAGTACGTGTCTTCGTTGACGATGCGGAACGGCACGCCGATCTCAGTAAGGTATTCGGGCAGAACGTGTTCGGGGAAACCAGGCTGCTTCTGGTCGAGGTTGACGGCCAGTATCTCGAACTTGACCGGTGCACGGCGACGCACGTCGAGCAGCAGGTCGAGCAGCGTGTAGCTGTCCTTGCCGCCCGAAAGGCAGACCATTACTTTGTCTCCGTCTTCGATCATGCCGAAATCGGAGATGGCCTTGCCCATCTTTTTCAGCAGCCGCGTCTTTGTCTTACTCTCTACGAACAACTTTCTCTACTTCCTCCGAAACCCTTGATTCTTGCATTTTCACGCGATTTTAACAACCTTTGCACTTCGACTAGACACCCGATGAGGTCTCAACTATTATTTCAATGCAGGCAACTGGCGATACCCCCGAGCATTGTCGATCTGCAGGTCCTCTCCTGTTTGAGCTGCCGCCGCAAGATTTACAATTCGAAAAGGAGTTTGACGTTTTATGATCAGAATGGGTAGAAGTTCCAGATCGGAGCAGCCGGAGCCCCGAAGTACCCAACCGCAGCCGGCACCTCAGCAACAGAATTACGGCAGCGAGACCGTCTCGGTCCCATCACGCGCGGTCTCGGACAGCGAGTCGATGGCGCGCGACATTAAGGAAGGCCGCCTCAGCGGTTTCGTCGGACACGGAACGGTACTTTCCGGCGAGACGAACTTCCAGGCGATGCTGCGGGTTGACGGCCATCTCGTCGGTTCGGTCTCTTCGGAATCGGGGACGCTGCTCGTCGGTTCGAACGGCCAGGTCGATGCGAACATCGCGGTCTCCGCGGCCGTGATCAACGGCATTGTTAACGGTGACATCGTTGCTACGGAACGTGTACAGCTTGGCCGCACCGCACGCGTCATCGGCAATATTCAAACTCCCAGGATCGTCATTGAGGACGGCGCTGTCTTCGAAGGCAGCTGTTTGATGATGAAGGCACGCGAAGCGAACGAAGAACGCGCGGCACAGGCTGAGGCTTCACGCTATGCGGCTGCGATACACGCCGCTGCACCGGACGACGAAGCGACGATCGATGCTGAAGACGAGGACGAAGAATCTGCGGAAGCGGCTGTCGTCTAGAGAACACTGATCAGATCGGTTGAGAAGGCGGGCCCGCAATGCCCGCCTTTTTGTTTGTGTCGCGGGATCCGGGGTTTGTCTCGGCCACGAACCTTGTGATAGTTTCAACGGAGCGTTCTAACCAGTTATAGCAGACACTCAGGAGGGCACTATGCTAAGAGAATTCAAGGCCTTAATCGCACGCGGAAATGTACTCGATCTGGCGATCGGCGTGATCATCGGCGCAGCATTCGGCAAGATCGTCACGACATTCACAGAGGGCATAATTATGCCGTTCGTCGGGCTGGTAACCGGCGGCATGGATTTCAAATCAAAGTTCTGGGACCTGAGCGGAAAGCTCGGGCCGAACGCGACCGCAGCTGAGATAGACGCCGCTGTGAAGGCGGGAGCACCTCTTGTGCGTTACGGCCAATTGGTCAGCGATATTCTCACATTCCTGATCGTTGCCTTTGTGATGTTCCTGATCGCGAAGTGGGCGATGTCCTATTTTGCGCGGCTCGCCGCCGAGACTTCGCCGCCGCCGCAGGAACAGCTTCTTACGGAGATAAGAGATATTTTGAAGGCAAAGTAGAGAGTAGATATGAAATGAGCCCTCGATGTGCGGGCTCTTTTTGTATGCTCAGTTTACCGTTTCGCTATCGGTGTTGAACCGGTAATTGCGGTCTGGCGTGATGACAACGTCGAGCGGAACGTCGCCCGCGTGGATATCGTCGATCGCATCGACAGGCGGGAAAAGGCTCACACCAACCTTTATACAATCCGGACGGCAGCGGGCGAGAAAGCGGTCGTAATATCCCTTCCCGTAGCCGACGCGATGGCCTGCCTGATCAAAACAAAGCATCGGTACTACAACGAGGTCGATGTCATTCTCGCCCACACTTTCAATTCCGGCAGGCTCTCGAATGCCCCAGGCGTTCTCCACGAACTCCGTATGCTCGTCAAAGGCATAACTTTCGAGTTCGTCGATGACGCTGTTGATGCGGGGCGAGCAGGTGATTATGTCGGGACGCTCCTGCCAGAGGCGGTAATAGAGCGTGGATGTATCGAACTCGTTGAACTTCGGTATCCGGATGAACGTGTGCAGAACCCGGATCTCGCGAAGGTCGAACTCCGCAAAGAACCTTTCGGCTATCAGCGCACTTGCCGAGGCGACCTCGCCGGGAGAAAGCGAGCGCCGCTTCCCGAGATATAGTTTTCGTAGTTCAGACTTGAGCACCGCGTTCGAGATCGGGGCTAACCGCGTTTTTTGTCGGGCCGCGGCTTGTTTGCCTTAGCAACGGTCCGGGGAGTTGGGGCCGTCTGTTTGAACTCACTGCCAGCTTTCTCTTGCCGGTCGTTCTTCTCGTTCAGCAGCTTTGAATCGCTTAAGATCTTCTGAGCTGCCTTTGCCGATTTGCTCGGCCGCTTTTTCGGTTTTGTCATATTTTCATTATTCCTTTATGATCCAGCCGCCGCCGACGACCTCTTCG
>JAUCQE010000064.1 GCA_030372865.1 Pyrinomonadaceae bacterium | reverse complement strand
AAAGAGGACCTTGCCGTGAGGGCGGGCGAGTACGGGCCGGATGCCGAACCACTGGCCGGGCCGGTAGAGAGCATATGCGCCCTCGGTAAATTCGTCACGCTGCCAGGCGTAGGACGCGATGCCTTTCGCGAGCATCGGGGCACGGTCGTTGAAATCGTGAAGGTCGCGGGTGATGACGGCCATCCGCCGGGCGTCGTCCTGCGAGGCGAGAACGTCTGCCATATCGCCGATGGCGTAAGCCGTAAGGATGCCTTCGGTGCCGGGCTGGTTCTGTGTTGAGTGGAAGTAATAATGCGAGGTCATGTCGGTGACCATCGAGAAGTTCTCTTCTTTCCAAAAGCGGTTCTCGTAGAGCACGGAGTTCTTGACGATGCGGGCGTAGATCAGACGTTCCGCGGCGCTTCGCTGGTCGGCAGGAAGCGGCGGGTTGAACTTGATCTTGCGCAGGCTCGCGACGGGTGCGGTACAGATGCAGGCATCGGCACGGAATGTTTCATCGCCCGCCTTTACGGTGACGACGCTTGCCCGCTGGTTGATCTCCGTGACCTTGATGCCGGTACGGATATTCGCCTCGCCGATGCGTTTTACGAACTCACGCACGAGGCGGGAGTTGCCGCCGGTCATCTTGTAATCCATCTGGTTCTGCGTCTTGCCCTTTACTTCTTCTTCCTCGTTCGCTGCGTATTCGGCGAGGGCACCGAAAGCAGAAACGTGACGGATCGATTCGCCGAAATCCGTGCTGTCCGCGAGTTCGCGAAGTATCAGATCGGGCTGTGTGAAGCCGCTGTCCGAAAGATGCGTCCACCAATCTTTGCGGTCGAGCATTCGCTGCTGAGCGGGCGTGAGCTTCTCAAAGCCCGCGAGCAATTTGTCGAACGCAGTGTTTGCCTGTGCAGTGAAGTTCCATTCGCCGGGGCGGGAAACGCGGCCGTTCTGCATCAGGAAATCGGCGAACTGATGCTTTTGCAGCGGGATGCCGAAATCCTTGCAGAGTGCCTTGATCCGTTCGTGGCTTTCTCCGACCCATTCGGCACCGAGTTCGCAGATAAGGTCTTTGTTCTCCGGCAGCGAATGCGAAAAGACGCGGCCGCCGGTGCGGTTCCGTGCCTCGAGGATCGTTACATCCCAGCCGGCGTTCTTGAGCTTAAAGCCGGCGGCGAGGCCGGCAAGGCCGGAGCCGACGATTACAACGCGTTTACGCCTGGCCGACTGGCCGAGGATGTCTTGAGAGGAAACGGCGACACCTGCGGTGGCCGCACCGAGGATCTTCAAAAACTCGCGACGGTTTGTTTTTATTGTCATCGTGATCGCAGATTATGCTATCAGTTTGTAGATCTGAATATCGCCCTCGCCGTCCAATAGCTGTCTCTTATACACATCTCCGAGCCCACGAGACAGCG
>JAUCQE010000063.1 GCA_030372865.1 Pyrinomonadaceae bacterium | reverse complement strand
TTCGGAACTCGTCGGCAGCGTCAGATGTGTATAAGAGACAGCGTGATCGCAGATTATGCTATCAGTTTGTAGATCTGAATATCGCCCTCGCCGTCCAATAGCTCGGGAAGAAGTGCCCGCCCGCGGGCGATGTGCTCGCTTGCGAGATGTTTTTCGAGTGCCGCCTCGCTGGTCCACTCCTCGACGAAAGTAAGGTCGGTCGGGTTATTGAGATTCTGAAGAAGGTCGTAGGTAATGCAGCCTTCTTCGCCACGCGTCGGGGCGACGAAATCGGTAAGTATGCGTTTTACGTCCTCGATCCGCTCGGGCTTTGCTGAAAACCGGGCGACGACTCTGATGTGGTTTTCGCTCATAGTTTAGATGATCGTTGTGACTATCTCTCGAATGCTTCGCTGCAGTTCGCGGTCGTCGGTGATCGGCGAGCAGATCGCGACATCGGCGGCCTCGACGGGCGGAATGCCCTTGGCGATCATCTGTGCCGCATAGATGAGCAGGCGTGTCGAAACGCCCTCTTCGAGCCCGTGGCCGCGGAGGTTGCGGACCTTTTGCCCGATCTTTACGAGGTCTGCGGCGGTGGCCTCATCGATACCGCCTTCTTTCGCTACGATCTGGGTCTCCGCCTCGGCGTCCGGGTAGTCGAACTCCATCGCGACAAAACGCTGGCGGGTCGATTGTTTCAAGTCTTTTAGTATCGACTGATAGCCCGGGTTATAGGAAACGACGAGCATGAAGTCATCGGGAGCCTCGACCACGGTTCCGCGCTTCTCGATCGGAAGACGGCGGCGGTCATCGGTGAGGGGATGGATGATCACGACCGTGTCTTTGCGAGCCTCGACGACCTCATCGAGGTAGCAGATCGCACCGGCACGGACCGCGGCTGTCAGCGGGCCGTCGTGCCAGACGGTCTCTTCGCCCTCGAGCAGGAAGCGGCCGACGAGATCGGTCGCTGACAGGTCTTCGTGGCAGGCGACGGTGATCAGCGGGCGGTTTAGCCGATGCGCCATGTACTCGACAAACCGCGTCTTTCCGCAGCCCGTCGGGCCCTTGAGCATCGCCGGCAGCTTTGCCGCGTACGCCGCCTCAAAAAGTTCCACCTCGTTCTTTATCGGCAAATAGTAGGGCTCTTTGCCGACCTTGTACTTCTCGACCGCTGTTTCCATACGGAAAGTATAAAAAAACGAGAGGGTTGTTGCACATTCGGACGCGATTATCGGTGCCCGGTGACGCCAGCTACTCCTTGAACGCCGCCCAGTCGCCCCAGATGGCGAGCGTAACGCCGGCGAGCTGAAGGTTTACGAACAGCGTCTTGCCGTCGGGCGAGAATGTGCTGCCGGCGAATTCGCTGCGGGGGAAGTCTTTGTTGATGTTCGCGGCGAAATCGGCCATCTTGCCGCCGGCGGTCATGATACGAAGGTGGTTCTTTGACTCGAGCCCGTCGTAGTCGCCATCTTCGCAGACGAACAAAAGCTGCGTTTTCGGCATCAGGCAAACATTGTCGGGCATAAACAGCAGCGAGCGGTCCTTAACCTCGAAAAGCAGTTTGAGATTGCCTTCGTCCTTGTTTATCGGCTCATAGACCCAGATCTGGCCGGCCTTTGCATCGCCGCCGCTGGTCGCCGTGAAATAGACGCGGCCGTCGTCGTCGGCAACGCAGCCCTCGAGCCGGGCAAAGGTCGCGGCACCTTGTGCCTTGCCTTGCTTGTAGACCGCAAGGACGTCGGTGTCTGCGGCTTCCGGATCCGGGTCATTGATGGTCACCCACGTCGCGCGAGAGACATCGCCGACGTTCTGCTTGGTACGCGAGTCGTAATCGGGCCAGCCTTTGATCGCGAGCATCTGCAGCGTGCCGCCCTCTGCCAGGCGGCCGTTGCGCTTGGGAACAAAGCGGTAAAAGCCGGCAGTCGGGCGGTCCTCGGTCAGGTAAACGACGCCGCTCTTGCGGTCGACCGCGACGGCCTCGTGGTCGAACCTGCCCATGGCGGTCAAGGCGACGGGCGGAACGTTGTTGTTTGCGGACGCCTGCACCTCGAAACAATAGCCGTGTCGTTTTGCAAAGCCGCCGATCTTGGTACCGGTAGACGTCGTCTGCACGGTCGGTCCGACGGTCGTCTCTTCGCATGTGATCCAGCTGCCCCACGGCGTAGGGCCGCCGGCGCAGTTAACGAGCGTGCCTGAAAGGCTGACGAAATCGCGGATGACCGTCCGCGTTTTGGGGTCGATAACAAGCGTCGTCGTGCCGCCGCCTGCACCAGGGTCATAATGATTTGCGGTGCCGATGGCGAGGTCCGGCCTTGGAACGCGGAGATGCGTGACCTCATGATTCCGGACGAGCCTTAGCTCGCTGCCGACCTTGAACGCCCACATCCCGTCGTGCCGGGGCGGGGTTTCGCGGCCGTCGGACATTTTCTCTTTGACCTTGCCGATGACGTTGTACTCAAAACCCTTGGGCAGGGCGAGGTACGTTTCGCCGGTGTTTTTCGCGGCGGTCGGGACGAGTTCGCCATAACCGAAGGCTTTGAGGTCGGAAAGCGGCGAATTCGACAAGAGGGCCTCGGTGCGGCGTCCGAGTGCGGTGCCGGCGAGCGCGAGGCTTCCCGAAAATAGGGAAATGTTCCGGATGAAAGAGCGTCTGTTCACGAGTTTGTTCTCCTGTTGGATGTGCGGATGAGACTAAAATAACGCCAAGTGGCCGCGATATCAAAACATTCAGGGGTTAAATTTCGTTAATCTGGTAGTTATGCATCGAATCAAAAATGTCTCGTCGCCGGAAGATATGGAGACCGTCCGCTCGCTGTTTCGTGAATACGAGAACTGGCTCGGCATGAGCTTGTGTTTCCAGGGCTTTGAGGAAGAGCTGCAGACGCTGCCGGGGAAATACGCTGAACCCAAAGGAAGAATCTTCGTTGCCTACATCGAAGAAAACCCCGTTGGCTGTATTGCCTTGCGAAAACTGGAAAACGGCATCTGCGAGATGAAGCGGCTCTATCTTCGCGACGCGGCACGCGGCCGGGGAATCGGCAAAGACCTTATCGAAAAGGTGATCGAGGAAGCGAGGTCGATAGGCTACAAAAAGATGCGGCTCGATACCTATCCCCCAAAAATGGGAAAAGCCGTTGGCCTTTACGAATCCCACGGCTTTCGCAAGATACCGCCGTATTATGAAAACCCGCACGGCGACACGCTGTTCATGGAACTGGAACTTTAGAGCCCGCAAGGGTTACTAATCCAATATAGAAGGACGGCCGATGCCGATCGCGGCAAGGGCCGTCCCGTGTTGTCCGTTAATATCAGGGCTCGCAGACAATGATACCAACCGGACAAGATCAAGGCCTGGTCAACTGCAGGCGAACCAAAGCTCGAACTCAAGCGGTTCTCGGGTTCGCCAGAGTATCGCCTCGCCGGAGATGAACCCGCCGCATCCGACCCTTTCGATCACGGAACTCCACGACCCGCAGAAGATATGAACATGTGCGGGCGAGGCTGCCTTTGACGGATCTGCAGCCCACGTTCGCGGCGGATACAACGACATGAATGTTCGTTCTTTGCCGTTGTAAACATCGCGCGCCTGCACGAGGTCGCCGTCACGTCCGAACTGAAGGCTGGACACATACTTTCCGGGCGGGCGGACGGGTTTCGTCAACCGTTCCCATTTGCCCAGCCAATTCGCCTGATCGTAGGTGAGCATCACGTCACACGAAATGCCCCACGACTTTTGGATCAATGTGCAGCCGATCGTTGCCATACCTGTACACCTTGTTCTTTAGCGGACTCTACTTAGGCTGGGTACAAACCACCGCCTGTGGGTTCTGCGTACACACGAGCTGTTTAAGGCCTTCGATCAAGAGCCTTTGCTGTTCGACCTGAGCTTTCAGAGCATCGATCTCTGACTGCTGCTCCATCGCGGCGTTGACCAAGACAGTCGTAAGTTGCTTGTATTTAACGCCTTCGACCTGCCCGTCCTTATACGTGGCGAGCAGCGGCTCAGCCTCCGCCACCTGTTCGGCAGCAAAGCCGACATCACGCTGGCCGTCGGCCACCCATGTGTATTGAATCGGCCGGAGCTGTCTCAATAATTCGAGGCCGCGGGAAAAGGTTGAGACGTCCGTCTTGTAACGAAGACTCGATGAACAAGAGGAAAGGTAAAATGAGGCGTTACGACACACCTCTCCCCCACCCCCTGAGTCGAGGATGCGAAAAAGTGCCTTATCCTTAGCATGCAGTTCGCCCCACGCGTTTGTCTGCCCGATATTAAAATTGATGGATCCGAGCGCATTCAGGTCTATTGCCTCGTTTCCTGACCCCCCGATGACGATCGAATCGTTGCTAGTAACTCTCGCGTTTAGCCCGATCGCGGTCGAATTTGATGTCGTTGTCGCGCCGAGCCGGGCATTATAACCGACCAGAGTATTATTGCTGCCAGACCCGTTGGTATCGGCAAATCCGGCGGAGTAACCGATAAACGTGTTGCCGTTGCCGGAAGTGCTGCCGATGCCTGACGATCTGCCGATGAATGTGTTGTTGCTGCCGATCGTATTCGACGATCCTGAACCCATTCCGAAGAAACTGTTGTCGGAGCCTGATGTCGTACTCCCCCCGGTTAGGGCGCCGAAGAATGAATTGTTTCCTCCCGAGGTTGTTGACTCGCCTGCGTCCTTGCCGAAGTAAGAGTTCCAGGATGCTCCGGTGGAACTGCGTCCCGCGCCGGCCCCGAATATCGAGTTATTTACACCGGTTGTATTGGCCGAACCGGCGCTATTGCCGAAGAACGAGTTGGAATTGCCCGCCGTCGTTGAATCGCCCGCATTTGCTCCAAAGAATGAGTTGTTAATACCAGAGGAATTCAACTGCCCTGCCAGAGCTCCGAAGAATGCATTGCCGGTACCAGTAGTATTCGAGGCGCCCGAACTGCGGCCGAAGAAAGAGTTGTTGCTACCCGTCGTTGTCGCGGTTCCGGTGTTAGCGCCAAAAAATGAGTTTCCGATCCCGGTCGTATTGTTCTGTCCGGAATTTACGCCAAAAAATGCGTTCAGATCGCCGCTCGTCGTCGCCGTTCCGGCGCGGGCACCGAAGAACGAATTGCTATGGCCGTCGAGGTTTGCCTTGCCGGTTTCGGCGCCGAAGAAAGAGTTATTGTAACCGGTGGTGTTTGCAAGCCCCGTCAGCGAGCCGAAAAATGAGTTGTCCGCTCCGGTGGCAACATTTCCGGAATAAGCCCCGAAATAGGAATTGCCGTCCGCGCTGGTGTTAGCCGCTCCCGCACCGCGGCCGAAGAAGGAGTTTTGAAGCCCAGTTGTGTTCGAGTTGCCGGCCAGCGCACCGAAGAACGAATTTGCCACTCCGCTGGTGTTTGCCGCACCGGCGGAGGCTCCAACAAATGAGTTAAAACCGCCCGTGGTCACGTCGCCGGCGGCAAAACCGACCATCGTGTTATTGCTGCCCGGATTGAGAATGGTGCCGCCTGCACCTTCGCCGACCAGCGTATTATTCGTTCCGGCGACTGAGAGAACTCGCGCCGATCCGATATTGAAGCCAGAGGTTGCGGTGACGATGTTTCCGCGGAGCGTGCCCCCTGCGGTGCCGTCACCTGAGATATTGAAGTTGCTGGAGGGCTGGGCTACGGTCGAATTCTGTATATAGTTTGCGCTTCCAGCGGTCGGAGTGCGGGCGTCCGTCATACGTGGATCCGTCGTGACCACGTATTGGCTTGCTGCTATGCCGCCCAGTTGTGTGGAGTTGGTTGCGGTGCCGGCGCTCTGCGCGCTTTGGCTGCGTATCGCGTACGGGGTCGAGGTGATCTGCTGCGTCGGTGTTAGCGTCGTAAACGATGCTCCACCGGCGGGGCGGACGGCGATCCCGATAAAGCGGTCTGAGCCGGTGAACGAACCTGTTACATGACTGAAGTCGAGGTTCACGGTAAACGCGCCATCCGTAACCGTTACACCCAGGCGTTCAACGGGCGTTCCGACTGCCGTTTGCGTTCCCGATATCAGCGCATACAACTGAAACCGCATATCAAAGGTCCCATTTGCCGGCGATCCGCCGTCATTGAGCGTCCCCTGATAGGTGATCACGTTGGTCTGTGCATTTGCCGCAAAAGCACTAATGAATAGTATTGAGACGGTCAAAAAGGTCTTTAGCATCATTTACTTTTTCTCCTGGGGATTGCAGACAGCCAGTCCTGGTCTTAGTTCACAAAGTGCCGCCCGAAGCGCCTGTATCTCGTCTCGCTGGGCATCGATCTGTCGCTGCTGCTCTTTGATCGCGTTTATAAGGACGACGCCGATGCGGTCGTATTTGACGCCTTCGACCTGGCCGTCTTTGTTGTAGGTGACGAGGAGCGGCTCGATCGCGGCAACGTCCTCCGCACCGAGGCCGAGGTCGTTCATTCCGCCGTCTTTCCAGTCGAACGTGATCGGCTGAAGTCGGCGTATGAGGTCTAGCCCAGAAGCGAACGGATTGACATTGGTCTTGTAACGTAGCGATGAAGAACACGTCGCAAGGATGTTTGAAGCGTTTCTGCAGAGCGAAGTCGCACCGGCCGAACCTAGCGACGGGATGATCACGTTGCCGTTGAACACGGAAAGACCGCCGCTGGCAACGACCAGATTGCCGTTCAGGCTTGCTGCTCCTATCAGATTGAGGTTGCCGGGAATGCGAACGGTGTCGGCTCCGGTCGGGCGGCCCAGATAGATCGAGTTACTTAACGAAGCTACGGTTCCCGCTCCTATTGCGGTCGCGTAATCAAGTTCTCCGGTTGCCACATCGGTTCGAAACCCAAGAGCGGTATTGTTTGAACCTATAGTATTTAGATCGCCGGCTTCCACCCCGACAAAAGTATTGTTGCTGCCCGAAACGGTTTTGTCGCCGGCGCCCAGCCCGAAGAACGAGTTCGCGTTACCGGTCGTGTTCGAGATCCCAGTTCGTGAGCCCACGAACGTATTGAAATTGCCCGTGGTGATAAGTTCACCGGACGACCATCCTATGAAAGAGTTTTCTCCGCCTCCGTTGCCGGTGCCCTTCCCGATAAGAACGCCCCTGCCGACGGCGTTTGTTGCCATGAAACGATCAGCTCCGATCGTGAAGGTTGTTTCCGTACGCACTTCGTTCGCTGACAACGTACCGCCTGCGGTGCCATTCCCCGATATATTGAAGTTGCTCGTTGCCTGCTGGGCAACGGTGTTCTGAATATAGTTGCCGCTTCCAGGCGTTGGAGGTCGGGCATCTGTCATTCGGGGATCAGTAGTCTGTACGTACTGGCTTGCTGCAACACCGCCGAGGCTCGAGGCGTTGTTTGCGCTCGTCGCGCTGGCTGCGGTCTCTGCGGCCTGGCTCCTGATAGCGTATGGGGCGGACGTCAGCTTCACCCGCGGCGCAAGCGTCTGGTACCCGACACCGCCTGAAGGGCGGACCCAGATCTCGAGCCAGCGATCGGTACCGGAGAACGCTCCGACAAATGACAGGGCAACGCTGAATACGCCGTTGGTGACGGTAACTCCGCTTCGCGTCGCGGTCGAGCCGACCTGCGCGCCGCCGTCCGCGGCGTCGAACAAGCGAAATTCAAAGTCGTAACTGCCGTTGGCGGGTGAACCGCTTAGATTTAGGGTTCCCTGGTAGGTGAAATCATTAGTCTGGGCGGTGATCGCCGGTGCCATGATCGCGAACACGGCGATGGTGAATATCAGTCGTTTCATATGTTCATCCATTCAAAGCTTTGCCGGGGAGGTGGGAGTGGTCGTCCACGGCAAGCGGTGTGGGGTTGGAAACTTTGGTCTCAGAACAGCTCTCTGAGAAAAGGAGAATATCGGGCACGGGGTCGACGTCGGCCACGGGCCAGATCTCGGAGCCGTGTTCAGGCCCTGGCCGGGAGCGGGCCTTGTGGATACGGGTGATCTCGTGGGTCTCGATGGTTATCTCGATCCGGCGGACTTTTGACATAAAGAATCTTGTTTACCGCAATTACGTTGTTTTGGTAATATTCTGGAAAGTCGCAGTAGTGGTTATGCCCCCTTTTGATCGCTAGTCTCGCTTGCGACAGCTGAGAAAGTCCCTAATTTTCTTGCTAAATTTTGCTGATTTTTCCTAACGGACGTATTGGGGCGTGTTTTCCTGCCGAGATTCGTTCGACCTTTTATGGACGACAACGGATACAGTTCTATATTTTTCGACGAATTTGAGTTAGACCTTGGCCGGCGAAAGCTTTTTAGAAACGGCGAGGCGATCGCCCTGAAGTCAAAGGCGTTCGACCTGCTTGTCACGCTGGTCGAAAGCCCGGGCACTCTTTTGTCAAAAGATGACCTCTTAAACCGCGTCTGGGAGGGACAGTTCGTTGAGGAAAACAACCTTACGGTGCACATCGCGGCACTTCGAAAGGCTCTCGGCGAACGAAAAGGCGAGCACCGGTTCATCGTCACCGTTCCGGGAAAAGGCTATAGGTTTGTCGGAGAGGTCCGCGAAGAGGCCACCGAGGACCTGATCGTCGAGACCCATAAGGTCCAACGCATTACCATCGAAGAACGCGTTGAGAACACGGATGAGCCGGTCGCAAACGGGCTCGCCCGCACCGAACTGCCGCAAAGGTCTCGGTTGAACGCAAGGCTTGCCGCCGTCGGAGGACTTATCGTGCTTGCGGTATTGGTCGGCGCTGCCTTTGTGTGGCAGGGAATCAAGGGATATGGTTCGAACGCTGTAAACCCGCTCGCCGGCGGACGTTTTACACGGTTAACGAACAACGGCCGCGTTCGCATTGCGGCTCTCTCGCCGGACGGCAACCGGTTCGCATATGTCACTCGTGATGGGGGCCGGCATACACTTTGGACCGGCGACGTAAATGGCGGCGAACACATCCGTCTGCGGCCCGAATCCGACGAGGAGTACATCGATCTTGCCTTTGATCCCGGAAGCGGCAGTTTGCTGTTTTCTGTAAGAGCGAGCGCGGACGCAGATCCGGTACTCTACCGAATGCCGTCGCTCGGCGGGCCGGTCGAGCGGCTTCGCGTGAGCGTTGAAAATTTTTCCTTGTCGAGTGACGGGCAATGGCTTGCATTTGCCTCAAAAATGGATGGCGAAGCCGGTAAAACGTTGATCGCCAAGGCCCCGTTGAACGGCGGCGAAAACATTACGATCGCGGAGATCGAGGGACTCCTCCTAAAGGATTCGCTATCCTGGTCCTCGGACGGCACTCAGATCGCGGTGATAGTCGGCACGGGTTTCGAAAGCTATTCGGAGATCGTCTTTCTGTCGGCATCGGGCGGCGAACTGCGGCGCATACGCCGGCCGGAATGGCAGGAGATCGGTCAGATCGTGTGGACCGAAGGCGACGGCGGCTTGATCGTTACCGCTCTCGAACGGACATCGTGGGCGGCTGTGCCGCAGCTTCACCTTTATCACATCGATCTCGCGACTGACGCCGCGACGCCGATCACGAACGATCTCAGCACCTACGGCACAGTGCTCGATTATTCTCGAACATCGAACCGTCTCCTGACCATCGAAAGGCGGCAAATGAACAACGTGTGGGTCGCTCCAGCCGAGGACCTCTCTGCGGCACGCTCGATAACGAACAGCTCATTCGGACGTTACGACGGCCTTTGGGGCTTGGGTTGGACGCACGACGGTAAGCTCATCTACACGACCTCAGACACAAGAAGTCAGGTCATCGCACAGATGAACGCGGACGGCACGGAACAAAAGCTGCTCACCTCGCCCGGCAGCGTCGATAGTGCTCTTGCCGTGAGCCCGGACGGGACATTTGTTACGTTCCATTCCCGCCGCAGCGGACGCTTCAATATCTGGCGAATGGGCATCGACGGTTCGGACGTCAGGCAGCTCACGTTTACCGACAACGCCTTCCAGCCGTTCGTTTCGCCCGACAACGTGTGGATCTATTATAAAGACATGAGCAATGGGGCCGGTGGCCTCGCGCGCGTTCCGGCAAACGGTGGTGCGGCCGAGGTGCTTACCAGCGACGGGGCCTCATGGGGCCGCTTTTCACCGGACGGAAAGACGATCGCCGCCGGAATATTTACAGACCGTCTGACAGTGGCGTTATACTCTGCGGCAGATCACAGCTTGATCCGCAAATTCAAAGCTCCGCCAACGGCGACGTCGTTCGTCGGCATTGGCTGGATGCCAGATGGGCGATCGGTCATTTACCGGGATATGGAGGCAGGATATTGGATCCAGCCGATCGAGGGCGGAGAGCCGCAGCGTTTGGAGAAGATGCCGGAAGAGCTGCTGTACAACTTCAGCTGGTCGAATGACGGAAAGTACTTTGCATTTGTCCGCGGACAAGACATCCGCGACGTAGTGCTGCTTTCGCCGGCAAAGGATTAAAGCGTGGACCAAGTGAGGGTGTAGGCCGGCGGGACGTTCTTCACGATAAGCGAGCTGCGTTTTGATTTGCCGTAGCGGTCGCGCATGAATTCGCGAAGCTTGATGGCGGACGGGAAGTAGTATCCGTGAGCGTACTGGAACGTGCGGAAGGTGCAGCCCCGCTGCATGAACTTATCGACCTCAAGCAAGATCTGCTCTCCGACCTCGTTGGGCAGCGAGACGAACGGCAAGCAGCAGATGATGTTGCCGACCTTGCCGAGCCCAGAACCTGCGTGGATCGCGACCGCCTCCGTCGCGTTGCCCCGTTCGATCCGCATATCCGGAAAATTCTTCCGCAGCGAACGCACAAGCCTTCCATCGAGCTCAATGCCGAGATAAGACTTGTCATCCGGAACTTTCGCCTGCAGGTGCTTGGTTATCGCACCGGTCCCAACGCCAAGCTCAAGAACGACATTATCGGGGCCGGGCTCGATTCCGGCGATCATGCGCTTGGCAAGCTCCGGCGAACTCGGCGTAATAGACCCGACCTTCGCCGGGTTCTTCAGGAAGGCCTGCAGAAATTCGATATTTTCGTTCATTAAGACTTACGCAGCCGGAGCAACCGGTTCCGCTTCGCTGGATGCTGGGCTGTCAGAGGTCGCGACAGCAATTTTATAATCACAATCCTCGTTTTTGCAATAACGTACGGTCCCGTCCTTTTTGGTGGTCTTCTCCAGCACGAGCGGCGATGAGCACTGCGGGCACGGTTCCGCGATCGGCTTATCCCAGTAGACCTCGTCGCATTTCGGATAGTTCGTACAGCCGTAGAACACCTTTCCGCGTCGTGATTTCTTGACAGCAAGGTCGCCGCCGCATTTCGGACACGGGATGCCGAGCGTCTCTCTCTTTACGTAATCGCACTTCGGATAGTTCGAACAAGATATGAACTCGCCAAACCGGCCCTGGCGTTTGACGAGGTTCGCACCGTCCCTGTCTCTTATACACATCTGACGCTGCCGACGAGTTCCGAA
>JAUCQE010000062.1 GCA_030372865.1 Pyrinomonadaceae bacterium | reverse complement strand
ATCGGCGGGACGATGTGCTCGGTGACGGGGTCGCTGTTAAATTCCTCATTCACAACAATCCACATATCAATCCCATGCCGCTTCATCATCCCCGGCAACAGCGTCCCCAGCCGCTTTTTCAGCCACGCCTCGCGGACGTCCATCTGCTCACGCTGTGAAAGCAGTTTTGGCATCGCGGGTATTGCCTGGGCGAGCGAAAGGGAACTGAGGACGGCAAGGAATAGAACGGCCCTGATTAGCATTGAAGAGGTCATAAATTAGGTTTACGAATCTGCCGGATTTCGCAGAAATTCTTAGGGAATGATAGACTTAGAGCTTGATCCAATAGGCAGGATTTTACCACATCCAACACTTTAGAGAGGAAGGCTAACCGTGATCGATTTTGAATTGAGCGAAGAGCAGGAACAGTTACGGAACACTGTCCGCGAGTTTTGTGCAGGCGAGGTTGCACCGTATATCAAGGAATGGGACGAAAAGTCGCACTTCGAACCGAAGGTGTTCGAGAAGATGGCCGAGCTTGGACTGCTCGGCGTCTGCATTCCGGAGCAATACGGCGGTGCTGGTTTCGACTACGTTTCGCTCGGGCTGGTCTGCGAAGAGCTTGAGGCATGCGACACGTTCCTCCGCGTTGCGATGTCGGTTCACGTCGGGCTTAATAGCATGAGCCTGCTGACCTGGGGAACCGAGGAGCAGAAACAGAAATACCTCGTTCCGCAGGCGAAGGGCGAAAAGCTCGCGACATTCGGCCTGACGGAACCTAATGCAGGCTCTGACGTCGTCGGAATGAAGTCGTATGCAAAGCGCGACGGCGACGACTGGATACTGAACGGCGAAAAGATGTGGATCTCACTGGCGGACGTTGCGGACCACTTCCTTTTCTTCTGCTGGACCGACATGGAAAAGATGAAGGCCCGCGACCACAGCGGCATCTCGTGCTTCATCATCGAACGGACGATGCCCGGTTTCTCGAGCGGAACCATCCACGGCAAGCTCGGCATCAAAGCCGGCAACACCGGATATTTCTCGCTGCAGGACGTCCGCGTCCCGGCCGCGAACATGCTCGGCAAGGAAGGCGAAGGCTTTAAGATCGCGATGTTCTCGCTTGAGAACGGACGCTACACGGTGGCCGCCGGTGCGACGGGCGTCATCAAGGCTTCGCGCGACGCATCGGTCGCGTACGCGAACACCCGCGAGGTGCAGGGACAGACGATCGCGAATTTCCAGCTTGTGAAGCAGAAGATCGCCGAGATGGAAGCCGATTACCAGATGGCACACATGCTCTGGCTTAAGTGCGGCTACCTGAAGAACGTCGGCAAGCCGTCGGCAAAGGCCGCGAGCCTTGCGAAATGGCAGGCAACGACGCGTTCGGAAAAGGCAGCGTCGATGGCGATCGAGGTGCACGGTGCGAACGGTTATACGAACGATTACCCGGTCGAGCGATACTTGAGAAACTGCAAGGCCGCGGTTATCTACGAGGGAACGCGGGACATCCATACGCTGATGCAGGCCGATTGGGCTCTCGGGCTCAAGAAGGAAAAAGCCGCCCGCGTTGTTCTG
>JAUCQE010000061.1 GCA_030372865.1 Pyrinomonadaceae bacterium | reverse complement strand
CGCCGGGGTTGAGGCGGCTTGGCAGGCGGCGGAGTTGGGGGCGAGGGTGCGGCTTTACGAGATGCGGCCGGTGCAGCAGACGCCGGCGCATCGGACGGACAAGCTGGCGGAGATCGTTTGCTCGAATTCATTGAAGACGGACGAACCCGGCAGTGCGCCCTATTTATTGAAAGAAGAGCTTCGCCGCGGCGGTTCGTTGGTGATGGAGGCGGCGGCCGCGACACGTGTTCCGGCGGGAGCGGCGCTTTCGGTTGACCGCATAAAGTTCGCTGAAATGATCACCGAGCGGATCGAGGCTCATCCAAAGATCGAGATCGTGCGGGAAGAGGTTACCGCGATGCCGGATGACGGCGTTCCGACGATCATCGCCACGGGCCCGCTGACCTCAGATGCGCTGACCGCCGACATCATGCGGTTCACGGGCGACGACCAGCTTTATTTCTACGACGCGATCGCGCCGATCATCGCGGCCGATTCGATCGATATGTCGATCGCGTGGAAGGCGGCGAGATACGACAAGGGCGGTGCCGATTACATCAACTGCCCGATGGACAAGGAGCGTTACGAGCTTTTTATCTCCGAACTGCTCGAGGCGAAATCCGTCCCGCTGAAACGGTTTGAGGAAACGCACTGGTTCGAAAGCTGTCTGCCGATCGAGGAGATCGCCCGCCGCGGGCCCGAGACGCTTCGCTTTGGGCCGATGAAGCCAAAGGGCCTGCGTCACCCAAAGACCGGCGAAGAGCCTTATGCTTGCGTTCAGCTAAGGCAGGAGAACCTGATGGCCGACGCTTACGGCATGGTCGGATTCCAAAATCACCTCCGATACGGCGAGCAGGCACGGATACTGCGGCTGATACCTGGCCTGGAGAACGCCGAGTTTCTGCAATACGGCCAGATACACCGCAACACGTTCATAAATTCGCCGACGATCCTGAACGAGACACTGGCAACGCGTAAGAACACGAACCTGTTCTTCGCCGGCCAGATCACGGGTGTTGAAGGCTATGTGGAATCGGTTGCGACCGGTTGGCTCGCGGGCATCAATGCCGTTCGCGTGATGCGAGGCCAGCAGATGATCACAGCCCCGCAAACCTCCGCCATCGGCGCACTCTGCCGCTATGTCTCGAACGTCGAGACGAAGAACTTCCAGCCGGTGAACATCACATTCGGCCTGCTCGAACCGCTCCCGGTCGAACTCCGCAAAAAGCACCGCAACAAACGCGACCGGCACATAATACAGGTGGAACGGGCATTGATGGATTGGGATGATTTCATGAGGCACTTGCACGGCTCGGAGACGCGGCAGGCGACGCTTTAGTTCAAGATTGCCGTTCGCTTTAGCGGACGGTTCGCGTAAACGGATCCACCGGGCTTTAGCCCAATTCTTATGTCTTACGTTCGCATTTGGGTACACGCCGTCTTCACAACGCGCGACAGATATCCATATTGCTCATCGGAGATCCGAAAAAAGCTATTTCCACACATTCGTGATAATTGCAGGGCAAAAGACATCTTTCTGGATTCGATAAACGGATGGTCTGAACATGTGCACATTCTGCTATCGCTTGGACGCGAGCAGAATATCGCCAACGTGATGAGGTTGATAAAAGGCGAATCCGCACACTGGCTTAACAGGCAGGGATTTTTCAAGGGCAAATTCTATTGGCAGGACGATTACTTTGCGATCTCGGTGTCCGAATCGCAGGTGGGCGCCGTTCACGGCTACATCGAACGGCAAGAGGAACACCATAAGGCTGTTCCGTTCGATAGGGAATTTCTTATGCTTGAAAAGGTCGTTCGCGGAGAGGCGGGCTAAAGCCCGAATACTTTTTTGTAGCCTGGGACCGTTGGCTGAAGCCAACGGCAATTCCGGGGAGTCAACGGCATAGGCGATCTGATGGACGGCACGTTGTTAATAGTCGCGGCAGTTTTCCTCGTCGCAATGCTCTACTCCTCGGTCGGGCATGGCGGGGCGTCGGGGTATTTGGCGGTGATGGCTTTGCTGGCGGTCGCTCCTGAGGTGACGCGGCCGACGGCTTTGACGCTTAATCTGTTCGTCGCGGGTATTGCTACCTTTCAGTATTACCGGGCGGGACATTTTTCATGGCGGATATTCCTGCCGTTTGCCGCTGTCTCGATCCCGATGGCATATCTCGGCGGGACCATCCACCTGCCTACCAGCGTTTACAAGATCGTGCTTGGCGTGGTACTGATCCTTGCCGCCGCCCGGCTTGCGTTCAATTTAAAGGCAGACGACGACGTGAAAGAGCCGCCGATTTTTTGGTGCCTCGTGATCGGAGCGGTGGTCGGGCTGCTCTCAGGTCTTGTGGGCGTCGGCGGCGGTATTTTTCTCACCCCGATCCTTTTATTGATGCACTGGTCGGGTGCAAAAACGGCTGCCGGGGTATCTGCATTATTCATTTTTGTTAATTCCGCCGCCGGGCTTCTCGGCGGTTACAGGCAGCTCGAAAATCTTCCCGGCCATGTCTGGTTTTGGATCGCAGCGGCTATCGCGGGCGGTATTATCGGGTCAACTCTCGGTGCAAAACCTGTCTCTTATACACATCTGACGCTGCCGACGAGTTCCGAACGGTGTAGATCTCGGT